>VGDA01000010.1 GCA_016869915.1 Alphaproteobacteria bacterium | reverse complement strand
CGGAGAACCCGTTCTTCTGCCCCGACAGGCAGGCCGCCCAGGCATGGGAAGGCGAGCTCGACGCGGTGCGCAAGGCCGGCTCGTCGGTCGGCGCGGTGATCGAGGTCGTGGCGAGCGGCGTGCCCGCGGGCCTCGGCGCGCCGATCTACGGCAAGCTCGACGCGGACCTCGCCGCCGCGATGATGGGCATCAACGCGGTGAAGGGCGTCGAGATCGGCGCCGGCTTCGCCGCGGCCGCGCTCTCCGGCGAGGAGAACGCGGACGAGATGCGCGCGGCACCGGATGGACCGGAGTTCCTGTCCAACAGGGCCGGCGGCGTCCTGGGCGGCATCTCCACCGGGCAGGACATCGTGCTGCGCTTCGCGGTGAAGCCGACCTCCTCGATCCTGTCGCCGCGGCGCACCATCGACGTCGATGGCCGCGACACCGACATCCGCACGATCGGCCGCCACGACCCCTGCGTCGGCATCCGCGCCGTGCCCGTGGGCGAGGCGATGGTGGCCTGCGTGCTCGCCGACCACCTGCTGCGCCATCGCGCGCAATGCGGGTGAGGCCTCGCGCCGGGAGCGCCGCGCCATGAAGCCACCCGGCCTCGTCGTGCGCCGATCGCGCGCCGTCTCGGCGATGAACATGGCGATGGCGGTCTTCGTGCTGGCCGCCGCCGCCGGCTTCCTGCTCGACCGTCCGGAGGGCGAGCCCGTCCCCTGGCTCGGCGGCGGCGCGATCCTCGCGCTGGTCGGCTTCCATGCCCTGCAGAGCCTGCGCAACCTAAAGGACACGACGCCGCTGCTGACGGTCGGGCCGGAGGGGCTGGGCCTGCCGCAGGCGACCGACGCGCCCATCGCCTGGACGCAGGTGGCCGGGCTCGGCGCCTCGCGCAGCATGACGCTGTTCGGCGGCGGCCGGCTCGACATCGAGCTCGCGCCCGAGGCCTTCGCGCGGGTGCGCCTCGGCCGGCGCCTCTTCGGCGACGCGGTGGTCAAGACGATTGGCCCGACCTTCTCGATCTCCTTCCACGCCCAGGGCCTCGACCACAAGGCGACGGAGATCCTCGCGGCCACGGCCGCCTACTGGCCGCCGCGCGACATCGACGCGCCCGCTGGCGGCGGCTGAGATGGACGAGGCGCGGCTCCAGGCCGTCCTCGGAATCCTGGCGCTGCCGGCCATCGCCTGGCTGCTCAGCGAGGACCGGCGCGCGGTCGACTGGCGCCGCGCCGCGATCGCGCTGCTCGCCACCATCCTCGTCACGGCGGCGATGATCCGCGTCCCGGGCGCGCGCGACGCATTCGCCTTCCTCTCAGCCGGCGTCGACGCGATCGGCGCGGCGACGCGCGCGGGCACGTCCTTCGTCTTCGGCTATCTCGGCGGCGGCCCCCTGCCCTTCGAGCCGAGGTTCCCGGGCGGCGAATTCGTCCTCGCCTTCCAGGCGCTGCCGCTGGTGATCGTGGCGAGCGCGATCTCGGCGCTGCTCTTCCACTGGCGCGTCCTGCCGGTGGTCGTGCGCGCCTTCGGGCGCGCGCTCGAGCGCACGCTGGGCGTCGGCGGCGCGGTCGGCGTGTCGACGGCGGCGAACATCTTCCTCGGCATGGTCGAGGCGCCGCTCTTCATCCGCCCCTACCTCGCCGCCCTCTCGCGCGGCGAGATGTTCGTGGTCATGGCGGGCGGGATGGCGGGCGTCGCCGGCACGGTCATGGTCCTGTACGCAGCCATCCTCGGCGGCGCAGTCGAGGGCGCGCTCGGCCACATCCTCGCCGCCTCGGTCGCCGGCGCGCCGGCCGCGATCCTCTTCGCGCGCATCATGGTGCCGGACCGCGAGGACCGCAGGACCGGCGCGACGATCGCGGGGAACGAGGGGCGGGCGGGCTCGTCGATGGACGCGATCGCGCGCGGCGCCGCGTCCGGCGTCGAGCTGCTGGTCGGCATCGTCGCGACGCTCATCGCGCTGGTCGCGCTCGTGCACCTCGCCAACGCGATGCTGGGCGCGCTCCCGGACGTCGCGGGCGCGCCGCTCGCGCTCGAGCGGATCCTCGGCGCCGCGATGGCGCCCGTGTGCTGGCTCATGGGCGTGCCCTGGCACGAGGCCGCCACCGCGGGCCGGCTGATGGGCACCAAGACCGTGCTCAACGAGTTCCTCGCCTATCTCGAGCTCGCGCGGACGCCGCCCGAGGCGCTGTCGCCGCGCAGCCGCACGATCATGCTCTACGCGCTCTGCGGCTTCGCCAACCTGGGCAGCGTCGGGATCATGATCGGCGGCATCTCCGCCATGTGCCCGGAGCGGCGCGCGGAGATCGCCGGGCTCGGCATGAAGGCGCTCGTGGCGGGCACGTTCTGCACCTGCCTGCTCGGCGCGATCGTGGGCGCGATCCTCTGAGCCGCGGTCAGCGCCGGGTGTCGCCGGGGACGGACTGCCCGCGCAGGGGCCGCGCGGCGACGCGCGCATAGGCGGCCCAGCCCGCGAGCAGGAGAGAGCCGACCGCGACAAGCAGCCAGCGGAAGGCCTCGGCGACGGCCGCGCGCCCGGCCTCGCCGAGCGGCGCGCGGACGAGGTCGTCGAGGCCGCGCAATTCCCCTCCCTGCGGCGCGAGCGCCAGCACCAGCGCCGTGGCGGCCGCGGCGCAGACGGCGCCGCCCAGCGCGCGCGCATAGCCCAGCGCGCCCATGACCGCGCCGACGTCGCGCGGCGCGACGGCGTTCTGCGCCGCGACGATCGCGGTCGGGAAGATCGGCCCGATCCCGAAGCCGATGCACGCCAGGGCGATGCCCGTCGTCCACGCGCCCGCCTGCGCGATCGCGGCGGCGAAGGCGAAGCAGCACAGCGCCGCGAACGGGAACGCGACCAGCACGGGCCTGCGGTAGTCGCCGGCGAGGCGCAGGTAGCGTCCGGCGGCATAGGCCGTGACCGTCGCCGAGAAGGTGAGCGGGATCATCATCAGCCCGACGTCGCCCGGCGGCAGGCCGAGCTTCACCTGCAGGAAGACCGGCATGGCGATGGCGAGCGAGAGGTAGGCGCCGAAGGAGAGGAAGACCGCGGGCAGCACGTGCGCGACGACGTCGTCGCGCAGGAAGGCAGGCGCGAAGACCGGCTCCTCCAGGCGGCCCTGCCGGCGCCAGAACGCGGCGCCCGCCGCCAGCGCGATGGCCAGAGCCGCGAGGACGGGCGCGCTGGCCCAGGGATGCGCGACGCCGCCCCAGGAGAGGGCGAGGAGCAGCGCCGTCGTCGCCACCGGCAGCAACGCCAGGCTCGGCGCGTCGATGCGCGCGGGCACGCGCCGCACGGGCAGCTTGCGCAGCACGGAGTCGACGGTGGCGAGGGCCACCAGCCCCAGCGGCAGGTTGATCCAGAAGATCCACTGCCACCCGAGATACTGCGTGAGACCGCCGCCCACCGTCGGCCCGAGCAGGGAGGCGAGCGCCCACATCGCCGAGAAATGGGCGGAGTAGCGACCGCGCTCGCGCGGGCTGACGACGTCGGCGACGACGGTCTGCGCCAGCGTGACGAGGGCCCCGCCGCCTATGCCCTTGGCCGCGCGCGCGGCGATCAGGGCGACCATGCTCTCCGCGAGCGCGCAGGCCACCGA
The DNA here is from genome assembly GCA_016869915.1 of Alphaproteobacteria bacterium. Lineage (GTDB taxonomy): Bacteria > Pseudomonadota > Alphaproteobacteria > CACIAM-22H2 > CACIAM-22H2 > CAIOSQ01. The sequence continues at coordinate 19,830 of VGDA01000010.1, read as the reverse complement.
TGCGGCGACGAAGACCGCGAGCGCCGCCAGCATCAGCCTGCGGCGTCCATGGATGTCGCTGAGCTTGCCGGCGATCGCCGTCGCGCAGATCGAGGTCACGAGGTAGGAGGTCACGACCCAGGACAGCAGCGCGACGTCGCCGAGGTCCCCCGCGATCGACGGCAGCGCCGTCGCGACGATCGTCTGGTCGAGCGCGGCGAGGAAGGTCGCGATCATCGCGCCGCCGATGATCATCGACAGGTCGCGCGGCGGAAGCCGTGCCTCCTCCGATGCGGTCTGGTTCATGCGCCTGCTCCGGTCGCCGCGGCCTTGCGCGCGGCGACGAGGAATTCCCTGTTGCCTTCTGGCCCGAGAATAGGGCTCGGCACGACCCCGAGCACCTGCCAGCCGACGGATGGCAGCCATGCGGCGATGCGCGCGCAGACCTCGTCGTGCAGCGCCGGGTCCCGCACGACGCCGCCCTTGCCCACGCGGGCGGGCCCGACCTCGAATTGCGGCTTGATCAGGGCGACCAGCCACGCGCCGTCGCGCGCAAGCCCGAGGGCAGCCGGCAGCACCGTCTCCAGCCCGATGAAGCTCGCGTCGCAGACGACGATGTCGACCGGGCCGGCGACATGCGCGACGCCGAGGTGCCGCGCGTTGGTCCGCTCCAGGACATGGACGCGCGGGTCGCTGCGCAGCTTCCATGCCAGCTGGCCGTGGCCGACGTCGACGGCGTGGACCAGCCGCGCGCCGCGCGCGAGCAGGACGTCGGTGAAGCCGCCCGTCGAGGCGCCGACGTCGATCGCCTCCATGCCCGCCGGGTCGATCGCGAAGTGGTCGAGCGCGTGCGCGAGCTTGAGGCCGCCGCGGCTCGCCCACGGATGCTCGCGCCCGCGCAGCTCCAGCGGCTGGTCGTCGGCGACCAGCGCGCCGGCCTTGTCGACGCGCCGCTCGCCGCTGAAGACGAGGCCGGCGAGGATCACTGCCTGGGCGCGCGCGCGGCTCTCCACGAGGCCGCGCTCGACGAGCGCGACGTCGGCGCGGCGCCTGGCGCCCGCGGCGCTCACGCGACCAGCCCCAGGCGCTCGCGCGCGGCGAAGCGCGCGGTGGCGAGGATGGCGACCGCGCCGAGCCCGAGGGCGAGCCCGAACCATACGCCGAGCCCGCCCATGCCGAGCGGGAAGGCGGCGATGCAGCCGATGGTGAAGCCGAGCCCCCAGTAGCCGAGCGCGGCGAAGGCCATCGGCACGCGCGTGTCCTTGAGCCCGCGCAGCGCGCCCATCGCAATCGTCTGCGAACCATCGAAGACCTGGAACACTGCCGCGACGGCGAGGAACTCGACGGCGACCAGCGCGACAGCCGCGTTCGCGGGCACCGAGAGGTCGAGGAACAGGCCGGCGATCGGCCGGCTCCACGCCCAGAGCACGAGGGCCGTGGCGCTCATGAAGGCGAGGCCGAGGAAGAACGGCGTCCAGCCCGCGCGCCGGACGCCGTCGCGGTCGCCCGCGCCCGCGGCAAGCCCCACCCGGACCGTGGCCGCCTGCGCGAGCCCGAAGGGCACCATGAAGGTGACGGCCGCGCACTGGATGGCGATCTGGTGCGCGGCGAGCTGTTCGGTGGAGATCGCGCCGATCGCGTAGACCGCGGCGGAGAAGAGCGCGACCTCCAGGAGCAGGACGCCCGCCACCGGCAGGCCGAGCCGGAACAGCTCGGCGAAGCGCGGCCAGTCGGCGCGCCAGAACCGCCCGAGCAGGCTGTAGCGCCGCATCCGCCGGTCGACGAGGACGAAGCCGAGCAGGCCGAGGAAGGACACCCAGTTGGCGATCGCGGTCGCGATGCCCGAGCCGACGACGCCGAGCGCCGGCATGCCGAGGTTGCCGAAGATGAGGGCCCAGTTCCCAAGCACGTTGACGGCGAGCGCGGCGAGCTGCGCGACGAGCGCCGCGCGCGGCCTCTGCAGCGCGCCGGCGAATTGCCGCAGCACCATGAACCACAGCGCCGGCAGCAGGCCCCAGGCGAGCGCGTCGACGTAGTCGGCGGCGACGGCGACGATCGCGGGGTCCTGGCCGAGCAGCGCGAGCGCCAAGCTTGAGCGGGAGAGCAGGGCCACGCCGAGCAGCGCGACGAGCCCCGAGGCCCAGAAGGCCTGGCGCATGCTGCGCCGCACGTCGCGGAGCTGCCCGCGCCTGCGGCCGATCGCCTGCGCCATCATCGGCGCGGCGGCCATGCAGATGCCGAAGCCGAAGATCGTCACCATGAAGACGAGGTTCCAGCCCAGCGCCCCTGCGGCCAGCGCCTCGGGGCCGAGCCGGCCGAGGAAGAGCACGTCCACGGTCATGATCGAGACCTGCGCGAGCTGCGTGGCCACGATCGGCAGGGCGAGGCGCGTGGTGGCCGAGGCCTCCGTGCGCCAGGCGTCCCTCGCGGCGGCGGGCGTCCCGGCCTCGGTGCGTGCTGCGTCCATGGGATGCGGCTTCTAGACCCTCGGCGCGGCGCGCGCAAAGCGCGGCGCGCGGGCGCTCAGTTGCGGCGCTCGACGGCCCAGCGGGCGAGCATGCGCAGCCGCTCCGCGCCGGCGCCGAAGGGCGCGAGATGCGCGGCGGCCCGGTCGGCGAGCCGGCTGGCCTGGTCGCGCGCGCGCGCGGTGCCGAGCATCGACACGAAGGTCGCCTTGCCGCGCCCCGCGTCCTTGCCCGTCGCCTTGCCGAGCGCGGCCGCGTCGCCCTCGACGTCGAGGAGGTCGTCCGCCATCTGGAAGGCGAGCCCGAAATCCTGCGCGTAGAAGTGCATCGCGTCGCGCAGCTGCGCAGGGGCGTGCGCCATGATCGGCCCGGCGAGGCACGCGAAATGGATCAGCGCGCCGGTCTTCAGCCGCTGCAGCCGGGTGACCTCGCCGATCTCCGTCGCGCGATGCTCGGCGGCGAGGTCGATCATCTGGCCGCCCACCATCCCCTCGGCGCCCGCGGCCTTCGCCAGCGCGGCGACGAGGGCGCAGCGCACCGCACCGTCCGTATGGGTGGCCGGATCGGCCAGCACCTCGAAGGCGCGGGTGAGGAGGCCGTCGCCGGCGAGGATCGCGGTCGCCTCGTCGAAGGCCTTGTGCACCGTCGGCCGGCCGCGGCGCATGTCGTCGTCGTCCATCGCCGGCAGGTCGTCGTGCACGAGCGAGTAGCAATGCACCATCTCGATCGCCGCGGCCGCGCGCAGCGCTTGCCCGGGCGCGACGTCGAACAGCCGCGCGCCCTCGACCACGAGGAAGGGGCGCAGGCGCTTGCCGCCCGCGAGGCTCGCATAGCGCATCGCCTCGACGACGCGCCGCTCCGGCCCGCCGGGCAGGGGCAGGAGCGCGTCGAGCGTCGCCTCGATCCGCGCGGCGACGGTGTTCAAGGCCTCCGCGAGGTCGGGCGACACGGGCCGGGGCCTAGCCGAGCTTCGCGGGTTCCGCGCGCGGCACGCCGTCCGCGCCGAGCGCGATCTTCTCGATCCGCGCCTCGGCCTCGGCGAGCTTCCGCTCGCAATGCGCCTTGAGGGCGGCGCCGCGCTCGTAGCTGCGGATGGCGTCCTCGAGCTTCCCCTTCCCCTGCTCGAGCGCGCGCACGATCTCCTCGAGTTCCTTCAGCGCGTCCTCGAAGCCGAGCCGGGCGATGTCCGCGGGGATCTGGGGGTCGATCATGGTCCACTCCGTTGCATGGCCAAGCTACAGGCGGCCGCCGCGACCCGCCAGCACGGCGGAACGACGCGCGCGGCGCTTCCGGCTGGCGGATTTGCGGCTAGGATCGCGCCATGTTGTCTCCAGCGCCCGGTGCCGCCGCGCTCCGCGCCCGCGGCCTCGCGGCGATGCTCGCCGTCGCCGCGGCATGCGGCTGCCAGGCCCCCGGCGCGGCCCCGCCCCCGGCCGCCGCCACGCCCGTCGCGCGCAGCGTCGAGGCAGCCGCCCGCTACGAGGCCTGGATCGGCCCGCGCCTCGACGCGGTCCAGACGATGCTCGAGACCAGCCATCGCGGCGTCGAGCTCGTCTCGCGCGTGCTGCGCGCGCGCCAGCCCGGCGCCGGGGTCGACGCGCCCGGGATCGTCCCGGCGCAGGCCCAGGTCGCGGCCGCCGCCACGCGCGCGCGGCGCAGCCTCGACGGCTCGGCCGCGCTGGCGGGAGGCGACGCCGAGCAGCAGGAGCTGTCGCGCGACGTCGACGCGCAGGTCGCGCGCATGCTCGAGGGCATGGACGGGCTCGGGGCGGCGCTTCCCGGCCTCGCCCGCGTCGGCGCCTCGCTCGGGCCCCTCGGCGACCCGGACAACATGGTCCTCGGGTCGTCGCTGGCGCGGCTCCTGGCGCTGCAGGTGCGCGCGGACAGCGTCTTCGCCGCGCTCGTGGTCGGGCTCCTGACGCCGGACTCCGACCTGCTCCCGGAGCGCGAGCTGCAGGCGGTGCGCCGCGGCGGCAACGACGCGCTGCTCGCCTGCCTCGCGCAGTTGCAGGACCACGCGCTCGCGGGCGCGGCCGCGCGAGAAGCCGGGCGCGTCGTCGCCGCGAGCGTCGAGCACCAGCTCGACGGGCTGGAGGCGGCGCGCGCCAAGCTCGAGGCGCTGCGCGGCGCGGCGCGCGGCATCGCGCCGGACCGGCGCCGCGCGCTCGACGCCGTGCTGCGCAGCTACGACGCCGGCATCGCGGCGGAGCTCGACTTCCTCGGGACCCTCGCCGGCTTCTCGCGCCTCGTCCATGCGGTCGACCGCGCCGCGCCGGACGCGGGCGCCGGCCTCGCGGCATCCATCGACGGCGCGCGACGGGTGACCGAGCGCCTGGCGGCGCGGCTGCAGGCCAACCTCGACCGGCTCGCCGTCCTCGACGAGGTCGGCGCGGGCCGGCGCACGTGAGCGTGCTCCCGCCTGGCCGCGACCGCGTGCTGCAGGGCATCGCCTGGATCCTGCTGGCGGTCTCGCTCTTCGCGATCGTCCACGTCCTCGTGAAGAAGCTCGGCGAGACCTATCCGGTCGCGCAGCTGATGTTCTTCCGCTCGGCCTTCGCGCTGCTTCCGGCCATGGCGATGGTGATGCGCCATCCGCGAGGGCTCGGCGTGCTGCGCAGCGCGAGCCCGCTCGGCCACGTCGCCCGCTCGGGCTTCGGCATCTTCGCGATGGCGACGACCTTCGCGGCCTTCCAGTACATCCCCGCCGCGGACGTCGTGGCGATCAACTTCGCCGCGCCGATCTTCGTCACCGCGCTCTCGGTGCCGCTGCTGGGCGAGGGCGTCGGCTGGCGGCGCTGGCTCGCCGTCGTCGCGGGCTTCGCGGGCGTCATGGTGATGCTCCAGCCCGGCGCGATGCTCGCCGCGCCCGGCGGCGACACGGCGCTCGGCAGCGCCCTCGCGCTCGCCAGCGCGGTGGCCTACGCCGGCGTCGTGATCGCCATCAGGCAGGTCTCGCGCGTCGACGCGGGGGAGACGATCGTCGTCTTCTACATGGCGATCGTCGCCGTCGCGACGCTGCCGATCCTGCCGTTCCTCTGGGTCCAGCCCGCCTCCGCCCTCGACCTCGCGATGCTGGTCGCGCTCGGGATCGTCGGGGGCATCGCGCAGGTGTTCCTGACCCGTGGCTACGAGGTCGCGCCGCCCGCCGCGGTCATGCCCTTCGAATACGCCTCGCTCCTGGCGACGGCGCTGCTCGCGTGGATCTTCTGGGGAGAGCTGCCCACCGCGGCGGGCCTCGCCGGCGGCGCGATCGTGATCGCGAGCGGGCTGTTCCTCTTCTACCGCGAGGCGAGGCTGGCGATGGTCAGGCGGCCATGAGCGCCGCGACATGCGCCGCCGCGGAGCCGGCCAGCGCCTCGAGGTCGTAGCCGCCCTCGAGCGTCGACACGACGCGCCCGGCGCAACGGCCGCGCGCGACCTCGGCGATCGCGGCCGTGACCCAGGCATAGTCCTCGTCCTCGAGGTCGAGCGCGGCGAGCGGGTCGCGGCGATGCGCGTCGAAGCCGGCGGAGACCAGCACGAGCTCGGGAGCGAAGGCGTCGAGCGCCGGCAGCACGATGCGCTCCATCGCGCGGCGGAACGCGTCGCCGTCGGAATGCGGCCGCAGCGGCGCATTGACGACGTTGCCCGCGACGCCCGTCTCCTCGGCGGCTCCGGTGCCGGGATAGAGCGGCATCTGGTGCGTGGAGGCGAAGAAGAGCCCGGGGTCGCGCTCGAACATCGCCTGCGTGCCGTTGCCGTGGTGGACGTCGAAGTCGACGACCGCCACGCGACGCAGGCCATGCGCCGCGCGGGCATGGAGCGCGCCGACGGCGACGTTGTTGAACAGGCAGAAGCCCATCGGCACCGAGGGCTCGGCATGGTGCCCCGGCGGGCGCACGGCGCAGAAGGCGTTGCGCGCCTCGCCCGCCATCACGGCATCCACCGCGGCGACGACGGCGCCAGCCGCGCGCAGCGCGGCCTCGCCAGATCCCGGGCTCAGCGTCGTGTCGGCGTCGAGCGGATGCCGGCCGGCGGGAGGCACCGCGCCCATCACGCGCTCCACGTGGGACTGCGGGTGGACCAGCATCAGGCGATGGTCCTCGGCGCGCGGCGCCTCGCGGCGCTCGAGCGCGCGGAAGGCCGGCGCCGACAGGGCCGCGAGCACCGCCTCGAGGCGCTGCGGGCGCTCCGGGTGCCAGGCGCCGGGATCGTGGTCGAGGCAGGCGGGATGCGTCAGCAGCAGCGTGGTCATCTTGTCCTCCGGGGCCGGGGCGGGGCGAGCCTAGCCGAGCGCGGGCTCGCCGGGGACCGGCGTTCTTGGCCCCGCGGCCGCGGGGCGGCATGATGCCGCCAGCTTCGCCAAAGGGAGGAAGAGGATGAAGAGAGGATTCGCCGCGACGCTCGCCCTGCTCGTCGCGCTCGCGTCGGCGACCGGCGCCGCGCAGGCGCAGACGCGCGTCACGCTCAAGTCCGCGACCGCGGGCTCGTCCTACTACCTGATGATGGTGCAGCTCGGCGAGGCGCTGAAGACCGCGAGCAGCGGCGACCTCTCCCCGACGATCGAGGAGAGCCAGGGCTCGGTGCAGAACGTGAAGGAAGCCGCGCGCCGCCCAGGCAACTTCGTGTTCACGACGCCGCCGGGCCTGGTGCGCGACGCGCGCGAGGGCAAGGCGCCCTTCGCGGGAGAGAGCGGCCACGACGCGCTCCGCGCCCTCTTCCCGATCCCCGGCATCACGATGCACTGGGTCGTGCGCGCCGATGCCGGCGTCGCGAGCCTTTCAGACCTCGCGGGCAAGGACTTCATCCCCGGCGGCCGCGGCACGGCCGGCCAGCGGCTGACCGCCGCGGCGCTGACCGCCCTCGGCCTCGAGGGCAAGGTCAGGCTCGTCGACACCGAGCTCGGCTCCGCGCCGGCCGCCGTGCGCAACCGGCAGGTTGCCGGCTACGGCACCGCCTCGACCCATCCCTCGCCGCAGGTGCAGGAGCTCGCGGCCACGACCGCGATCCGCCTGATCGGGCTCTCGCCGGACGAGATGGAGAAGGTGCGCGCGATCGATCCCTCGTCCGCGCCCGTGACGATCGCCCGCGGCACCTACCCGGGCGTCGACCAGGACGTGCGCACGCTGTCCGTCCCCGTCGCCGCCTACGCGACCACGCGCATGGACGAGGCCACGGCCTTCGCGATCACGCGGGCCTACTGGACGCAGCGCGAGGCGATGGCGCGCCAGAACCCGTGGTGGGCCGGCGTCACCCACGAGATGCTCGCCGCGGTGGCCGGCCCGCTGCATCCCGGCGCGCTGCGCTACTACGCCGAGGCCGGCATAGCCGTCCCGGAGGGCCTGCGCTGACCGCCGCCACGGCCACGGCGCGCGACGCAGGCATCCTTCGCGCCGCGACCGTCGCGCTCGCGGCGGCGAGCGTCGCGTTCCACCTCTGGCTGGTCTTCTCCGGCCTGCTGCCGAACCTCGTCTCGCGCCCGGTCCACCTCCTCCTCGCGCTGCCCTGGATCTTCCTAGTCGACGCGAAGGGACGCAGGGCGGCGCGCATCGCCGCGGCAGCGGCCGGCGTCGCCGGCATCGTCGCCTGCGCCAGCGTCGTGTTCGCGCGCGGCACGCTGCTCGACCAGTACGGCTCCCTGCGCGGCGCCTGGCAGTTCGCGCTCGCGGCGGTCCTGCTCGCGGTGGTGCTCGACATGGCGCGGCGCGCCATCAAGCCGATCCTGCCCGCGGTGGCGCTGGTCGCCCTCGCCTACGGCCTGCTCGGCGACGCCATCCCGGGCCACTGGGGCCACGACCCGCCGCCGCTCGATTCCTTCCTCGGCACGCTTACCATCGCGGAGGGCGGGCTCTGGGGCGAGCTAACCGGCATCTCCGCGACCACCGTGGCGCCGTTCCTCATCCTGGGCGCGCTGGTCGCCGTGGGCGACGCGGGCGAGGGCTTCATGGCGCTCTCGACGCGGCTCGGTGGCCGCTACCGCGCGGGCTCGGCGAAGGTCGAGGTCGTCGCCTCGGCGCTCTACGGGACGATATCGGGCTCCGCCTCGGCGAACACCGCGTCGACCGGCGCGATCACGATCCCCAACATGATCCGCATGGGCTACCCGCCGCGATTCGCCGCGGCGGTGGAGGCCGTGGCCTCGACCGGGGGGCAGATCATGCCGCCGGTGATGGGCGCGGGCGCCTTCCTGATGGCGGAGATGCTGCGCGTCACCTATGCCGACGTCATGGTCGCCGCGACGCTGCCGGCGCTGCTGTTCTTCGTCGCCGTCTGGATCGGCTGCCATGTCTACGGCCACCGCCTCGAGCTGGGCGGCATGCGGCCGGAGGATCTGCCGTCCTGGGGGCACGTGGCGCGCACCGCGCCGTTCTTCCTAGCGCCCTTCGGAACGCTGGTGGCCCTGCTCGCCTTCAGCGAGATGACGCCTCAATACGCCTGCGTCGTGGCGATCGCGGTCGCCGTCGCGCTGCTGCTCGTCGACCATCGCGGGCGGGTCGACTTCCGCCGCTTCGCCCGGCGGCTCGCCGATGGCTGCGTCGACGCCGCGCGCCAGATCGCGATGATCGCCGCAGTCATCGTGTGCGCCTCGATCGTGGTCGGGGTCCTGCAGATGACCGGCCTGGGGGTCAAGATCACCTCCGCCATGCTGGCGCTCGCGGGCGACCGGATCTGGATGGCGCTGCTCCTGACGGCGCTGGCCTGCATCGTGCTGGGCATGGAGGTGCCGACGACGGCCGCCTTCGTCATCTGCATCTCGGTCGCGGGGCCCGCGCTCGCGCGCATGGGCGTGCCGGCGCTCGACGCCCACATGTTCGTCTTCTGGTACGCCCTGCTCTCGACCATCACCCCGCCGGTCTGCGGCACCGTCTACATCGCCGCCGGCATCGCCCGGACGCCCTGGCTGCCGGTCGCCGGCACCGCCATGCGCCTCGGCGTCGGGCTCTTCGTCCTGCCGCCTGCCTTCATCGCCAACCCGGCGCTGCTGCGCCCGGACGAGGCGTTCCTGCCCGCCATCTGGGCGGCGCTGAAGATCGGCGTGGGCATATCGCTCGTTTCCTATGCGGTCATCGGGACCGGGCCGGGCCTCTGGCTGCGCCGGGCGGCGGCCCTGGCGGCGGGAACCGCCGCGATCGCCGCGTTCCGGCTGTAACCTGATGTAACCCGGTCAGCTTTCCTTCCGGGCCCGCCGGGACATATGCTCCCGGCCCCGAACTTGCTTGACGGTTTCCATGCGCCTCATCAGCCAACTTGCCATCATCGCCGTGCTCGGTGCCGCGGGCGGCGGCGGCTACTACTACTGGCAGCAGGCGCAGAAGAGCTCCGCCAACGCGCCGGCCGCCCAGCGCCCGGCCGCCCCGCCGATGCCGGTGGAGGTCGCGCCGGTGCGCACCGGCGTCGTCATCGAGAAGGCCGAGGCCGTCGGCACCACGCGCGCGAACGAATCTGTGACCATCACCGCCAAGCAGACCGGCTACGTCGCCTCCTTCGCCTTCGAGGAGGGGCAGGCCGTGAAGGGCGGCCAGATCCTCGTCGAGCTCGAGACCAGCGAGCGCAAGGCCGACGTGGACCAGGCCCGCAACGACCTCGAGCAGGCGCGGGCCAACCGCGACGACGCCCGCCAGAAGCTCGACCGCGCCCGCCAGCTCAAGGCGACCGGCGCGATCACCCAGGCCCGCGTCGACGAGCTCGACGCGCTGCTGCGCGTCGGGGACGCGCGCGTGCGCAGCGCCGAGGCCCGCATCCGCTCGCTCGACGCGCGGCTCAACGACGTGCGCATCGTCGCGCCCTTCGACGGCCGCGTCGGCATGCGGCAGGTGAGCGCCGGCGCGCTGCTCCTGCCGGGCACTCCGATCACCTCGCTGGACGACCTGAGCCGCATCAAGCTCGACTTCTCGATACCCGAGAGCTTCCTCGGCAAGCTGCGCATCGGCCAGGTCGTGCTCGCCCGCACCACGGCCTACCCGGGCCGCGTCTTCGAGGGCACGGTCAGCGTCATCGACACGCGCGTCGACCCGGTCACGCGCGCGGTGCGCGTCAACGCGATCTTCCCCAACGCCGACGAGGCGCTGAAGCCCGGCCTGTTCATCTCCGTCGAGCTGGCGCTGGAGCGACGCGAGAACGCCCTGCTCATCGACGAGGAAGCGCTGGTGCCCGAGGGCGCGCGCCAGTACGTCTTCGTGGTGCGCGACAACCGCGCCGTGCGCGTCGAGGTGAAGCTCGGCACGCGCCAGCAGGGAACGGTCGAGGTGGTCGAGGGCCTCCGGGCGGGCGAGCAGCTCGTCGTGCGGGGCACCAGCCGCATCCGCCCGAACCAGCCCGTCGCCGCGCGGCCGCTCACGCGGCCGGCGAGCTGAAGCCAGCCCGCCCCCGAAACTCCCGCCCGGGAAGAACGCCATGGTCCTCTCCGACGTCTCGATCAAGCGACCGGTCTTCGCGACCGTGATCAGCCTGGTGGTGCTCGTGCTCGGCCTGGCGGCCTTCACGAAGCTGCCGGTGCGCGAGTACCCCGCGATCGACCCGCCGATCGTGTCGGTCACCACGGTCTACAAGGGCGCCTCGAACGAGGTCATGGAGAGCCGCATCACCGAGCTTGTGGAGAGCGTGGTCTCCGGCATCGAGGGCGTGCGCGCGATCACCTCCCAGAGCCGCGAGGAGCGCAGCCAGGTCGTCATCGAGTTCCGCATCGACCGCAACGTCGACGCCGCGGCGGCCGACGTGCGCGACCGCGTCGCGCGCATCCGCGCGCGCCTGCCGGAGGCAGCGGAGGACCCGGTCGTCGCCAAGGTCGATTCCGACGCGCGATCGATCGTCTTCTTTAGCCTGACGTCCGACCGCATGAACCAGATGGAGCTGACGGACTTCGCGCGGCGCAACCTGGTCGACAAGCTGTCGATCGTGCCCGGCGTCGCGCAGGTCCAGATCTCCGGCGAGCGGCGCTTCGCGATGCGGATCTGGCTCGACCGCGCGGCGCTCGCCGCGCGCGGCCTGACCGTCGCCGACGTCGAGAGCGCCATCAGGCGGCAGAACATCGAGCTGCCCTCCGGCCGCATCGAATCGGTACAGCGCGAGTTCACGGTGAAGACCGATTCGCGGCTCCAGACGCCGGAGCAGTTCCGCGCCATCGTCGTGGCGACGCGCAGCGGCTATCCCGTTCGCATCGGCGAGATCGCGCGCGTCGAGATCGCGCCCGAGGACGAGCGCAGCGAGATGCGCACCAACGGCCGCACGGCCGTCGGGCTGGGGATCCTGCGCCAGTCGACGGCCAACACGCTCACCGTCGCCGAGGGCGCGAAGGCGGAGATGCAGCGCCTGCGCGACGCGCTGCCCGAGGGCGTGAGCTACATCGTCAGCTACGACGAGTCCCAGTTCATCAAGCAGTCGATCTACGAGGTCTTCCATGCCCTCGGGATCGGCATCCTGCTGGTCATCGGCGTGATCTTCTTCTTCCTGCGCTCGGTGCGGGCCACGATCATCCCGACCATCGCCATCCCGGTCTCCATCATCGGCTCCTTCACCGTCATGGCGGCGATGGGCTTCTCTCTCAACGTGCTGACGCTGCTCGCGCTGGTGCTGGCGATCGGCATCGTCGTCGACGACGCGATCGTGGTGCTGGAGAACATCCATCGCCGCGTCGAGCTCGGCGAGCCGCCACTGCTCGCCGCCCTGCGCGGCTCGCGCCAGATCGCCTTCGCGGTCATCTCGACGACGCTGACGCTGATCGCCGTCTTCGTGCCGATCTCCTTCATGGAGGGCAACATCGGCCGGCTGTTCACGGAGTTCGGGATCGCGCTCGCGGCGTCGGTCGTCTTCTCCGGCCTGGTCGCGCTCACGCTGTCGCCGATGATGTGCTCGAAGTTCCTCAAGCCCCACGAGGGCGAGGGCCTCCTCTATCGCGTGACCGAGCCCCTCTTCGTCGGAATGAACTCGGGCTATCGCTGGCTGCTGCGCGCCACGCTCGGCATGCCCGCCGTCATCATCGCGCTCGCGCTCGCCGTCTCCTCGTTCGCCTATGTCCTCTTCACAACCCTGCCGAAGGAACTGACCCCGGCGGAGGATCGCGGCGCGATGTGGATCCAGGTCTTCACGCCCGAGGGCGCGTCGCTCGGCTTCACCCGCGAGCAGGTGATCAAGATCGAGCAGACGCTCAGGCCGCTCGTCGAGGAGGGCAACGTCGAGGCTGTCATGGCCAACCTTGCGCCCAGCTTCGCGCGCCCGGCCCCGGTGAACGTCGCGAACGTGTTCGTCCGCCTCAAGCCCTGGGGCCAACGCGAGCGCAAGCAGCAGGACATGATGCGCGAGGTCGCGCCAAAGATCGCAGCCATCCCCGGCGCCTTCGCGCGCGTCAACAGCCCGGGCACGCTCGGCCAGCGCGGCGACCCCAGCCCGATCCTGTTCGTCATCGGCGGCAGCGACTATGAGACGCTGCGCGGCTGGCGCGACCGTGTGCTCGATCGCGTGCGCAGCGACCCGCGCTTCGTCAACCCCGACTCCAACTACAGGGAGAACAAGCCGGAGCTGCGCGTGCGCATCGACCGGGCCAAGGCGGCCGACCTCGGCGTGTCGATCGAGGAGATCGGAAAGACGCTGGAGACCATGTTCGGCTCGCGCGAGGTGAACACCTACGTGGATCGCGGCGAGGAATACAAGGTCATCATGCAGGCGCGCGCCGAGGACCGCGCGACGCCGTCCGACCTAGCCTCGATCTTCGTGCGCTCGCAGACGACGCGCGAGCTGATCCCGCTCTCCAACGTCGTGCAACTCGTCGAGGCCGCGGGCCCGCAGGAGCTCAACCGCGTCGACCGGCTGCGCTCGATAACCATCCGCTCGCAGCTCGCCCCGGGATTCACCATCGCCGAAGGCCTCGAGACGCTCGAGCGCATCGTGCGAGAGGACCTGCCTCCCGAGGTGCGCATCGGCTACCAGGGCCAGAGCCGAGAGTTCAAGGACAGCTCGAGCTCGCTGATGGTCACCTTCGCGCTCGCGCTCGTGGTGGTCTTCCTCGTGCTCTCCGGACAGTTCGAGAGCTGGATCCACCCGCTGGTGATCATGCTGGCGGTGCCGCTTGCCGTGACCGGCGGGCTCGGCGCGCTGTTCCTGACCGGCATCAGCCTCAACATCTACAGCCAGATCGGCATGATCCTGCTCGTCGGGTTGATGACGAAGAACGGCATCCTGATCGTCGAGTTCGCGAACCAGCTCCGCGATGAGGGCCGCAGCGTCCACGACGCGGTGCTCGAGGCCTCGGTCGCGCGGCTGCGCCCGATCCTGATGACCTCGATCGCGACGATCTGCGGCGCAATCCCGCTCGCCTTCGCGCGTGGCGCGGGCGCGGAGAGCCGCGAGGCGATCGGCTGGGTCATCATCGGCGGCGTGTCCTTCGCCACGGTGCTGACCGTGTTCGTGATCCCGGCCCTCTACCTGCTGCTCGCGCCCTTCACCAAGCCGATCAACGCGATCGCGCAGCGCCTGTCGCAGATGGAGACCGACCAGGGCCGCGGCGGCCGGGGCCATGGCCACGCGCCGGCGGAGTGATCCCGGACGGCGCCTGCTGATCGCCCTGCCGCTGGCGCTTGTTCCGGCCGCCGCGCTCGCGCGCGGCGAGGCCGTCGAGTGGGGCCAGGTGCATGGCTCGGTCCACGCCCCCATGCCCGAGGGGCTCGCGATCTCCCCGCGCGCGCTCGACGACCGCCCGGAGAACATCCGCATCCTGCGCAAGCTCGGCGACGCGCTGCGCCAGGCCGGCCGGCGCTACCAGGCGGCGGGTGCGCCCCTGGCGCTGAACTTCGACACCGAGGTCGAGCGCGTCCCGCAACGCCTGCATCGCGGCGTCGCCGACACGCGCGGGCGCGTGAAGTTCGCGATATCGATGACGCTCGACGAGGCGGCCAGCGGCCGCCGCTTCTGGTCGGGCGAGGCGAGCTACCTCGCCCCCGCCAACGACGAGGCGGCGATCTTCGACCAGATCGCGCGCCTCCTCGTCGACGAGATCGGACGCTCGTCGCGCGCGCGCGGCTTCACGCTGGAGTGAGCCGGCTCAATCGACCTCGCGGAACCGGCCGGCGTCCATCATCGCGCGGATGAAGTTGGGCAACTGGAGCCCGCCGCGCACCTTCGCGTCGAGCGCCGCCTCCGCTGCCTTCACCGCGACCAGGCGCGCGATCACGGCCTCGATCGCAGAGAAGGGCACGGCGACGATCCCGTCGCCGTCGCCGACCACGATGTCCCCGGACCCGACCGCGACGCCGCCCACGACGACGGGCATGCCGACCGTTCCCGGCCCGTTGCGCACCGGGGAATTCGGCGTCACGCCCGCCGCGAAGCAGGGCAGCCCCACCGCCTCGATGCCCGGCACGTCGCGCACCATGCCATCGGTGACGAAGCCGGCGAGGCCGCGGTTGCGCGCCATGCCGAGCAGGAGGTCGCCGGTCACGGCCGTCTCCGCGAAGCCGTCGGTGGCGCAGACCATGACGTCGCCGGGCTCGCCATGGGCGAGCGCACCGAACAGCGCGAGGTTGTCGGCTGGGCCGGCGTGGCAGGTGATCGCGACGCCGTGGAACGAGGCGGGCGTGCGGCCGATCGGCTTGATGCGTGCATCGAGCGCGCCCCTGCCGTTCATCGCGTCGGCGACGAAGCCGGTCGGCACGCCCGCGAAGGCGTCGAGCTGCGCGCGTGTCGGGCGCGCGAAGCGCCTGCGCACGGTGAGCAGCGGCGGATCCTCGATCATGTTCCCCTCCCCGGGATTGCCGCGGCAGTGGACCAGATCGCGGCCACGGCTCCAAGCAGCTTCACGCGGGCGCGTTTCGGCTGTACTCCATCGCCATGCGCATGCCCCACGAGGACGTCGAGGCCCTGATGGCGGAGGCCAGCGAGCGGATCGTCCTGCCGCGCTTCGGCCGCCTGGCCTCGGGCGACATCGACGAGAAGAAGGCGAACGACTTCGTCACCATCGCCGACCGCGAGGCCGAGGAATTCCTTGCCCCGCGCCTGGCCGCGCTGCTTACCGGCGCGCGCGTGCTCGGCGAGGAGGCCGCCTCGGCGGATCCCTCGCTGATGGCACGCATCGCGGCCGAAGGGCTGCTCTGGGTCGTCGACCCGATCGACGGCACGCGCAGCTTCATCGACCGGCGCGACGACTTCGGGATCATCGTTGCTCTCCTTCGCGACGGCGAGACCATCGGCGGCTGGATCATGCAGCCCCGCGGCGGGAGGCGCCTCGCCGCCGAGCGCGGCGCGGGCGCGCGCCTCTCGGGGTACGCGCCGCGCCCGCCGCGCGCGGCGGGCGACCTGCCGCTGGGCATGTTCCTCGGCAGGCTCCCGGATGGCGCGCGCGCGCGCGACCGCGCCGAGGGCCGCTTCGAGGTCGGGCCGCGACCCGGCGGTGGCGCCATCGCCTTCCTCGAGATGGCAGCGGGGGCGGCGGACCTCCTCTACCTGAATCGCGGCTGGCCCTGGGACCACGCGGCCGGCGCGCTGGCGCTGCGCGAGGCCGGTGGCCAGGCGCGCTTCCTCGCCGACGAAGCGCCCTATTCGCCGCGGCGCTGGAACGAGCCGATCCTCATGACCCGCGCCAACCTCGCCTGGGCCTCGGCGCGCGCCATGATCGCCAGTGATTCGGGGTACTAGGCCGCGGCATGATCGACGAGACGCGCACCGCCTATCTCGCGGCCGAAGGCTTCCTGCCCCAGCTCCTCGCCGAGCTCGAGGGCGCCGAGGTCGAGGAGGTGCTCGACCGCCTCGTCGTCACCCGCGGCCCCGCGCGGCAGGCGGCCTGGGCGGCGAACACCTGGTTCGACATGCAGCGCCTGCCCATCGCCTCGATCGGCGACGCGTCGCGCCAGCTGCGCGCCATGCAGCGCAACTGGGCGCTCTACGCCACCGGGCATTTCCGGCGCGCGGCGCTGATCGAGGAGAAGCTGCCGCCGATGCGGCCGCGCGCGCATGTCTTCCCCGCGCCGCAGCCCGCCGCCCCGCTCGGATCGTGGACGCTGCGCGAGCCCGACCTCGTCTATGCCAGCGCGCGCTGCAGTTCCGCCTTCCGCCATGGCGAGCCGGTCTTCGCCGAGGATCGCGAGGGCCCGCCCAACCGGGCCTACCTGAAGCTCTGGGAGGCCTTCACGGTTCTCGGCCGCCATCCCGCGCCAGGCGAGCGCTGCGTCGACCTCGGCGCCTCGCCGGGCGGCTGGACCTGGGTCCTCGCCGGCCTGGGTACGCGCGTGGTCGCGATCGACAAGGCCCCGCTGGACCCGCGCGTCGCCGCGATGCCGGGCGTCGAGACGCGGCAGGAGAGCGCCTTCGGCCTCGCCCCGGCGGATGTCGGGCCGGTCGACTGGCTGTTCAGCGACATCATCTGCTACCCCGCGCGCCTGCTCGCCCTCGTCGAGCGCTGGCGCGAGGCGGGCCTCGCGCGCAACATGGTCTGCACGATCAAGTTCCAGGCGGAGACCGACCATGCCACCGCGCGGGCCTTCGCCGCCATCCCGGGGGCGCGCCTCATGCATCTCCACCACAACAAGCACGAGCTGACATGGGCGCTCCTGTCCTGACCGCGCGCGACGCCGCCGCGCGCCAGGTGCCGGCCACGGGCGGGCTGGTGCTCGACCA
Organism: Alphaproteobacteria bacterium; assembly: GCA_016869915.1. GTDB lineage: Bacteria > Pseudomonadota > Alphaproteobacteria > CACIAM-22H2 > CACIAM-22H2 > CAIOSQ01. The sequence goes on along the minus strand of VGDA01000010.1, from coordinate 2,806 downwards.
CGTGGCGCATTTCCTGCCCGACATCGACGCCGCGAGCCGCGACCTCGCGCGCATGGGATTCTCGCTCACCCCGGTCTCGCACCAGGTCCATCGCACCGAGCCCGGCGGGCCGCTGGTCTCCGCCGGCACGGCGAACCGCACCGCCATGCTCGCGCGCGGCTACCTGGAGTTCCTCGCGACCACCGGCGACACCCCCAACGCGGCGAAGCTGCGCGCGGCGATGGCGCGCTATCCCGGCACCCATCTCGTCTGCTTCGGCACGGCCGAGGCCGACGCGGTCCATGCGCGCCTCGTCGCCTCGGGGTTCGAGCCGCCACCCGTCGTCGCGCTCCAGCGCGAGGTCGGGATGGAGGATGGCAGCCAGGCGACGGCGCGCTTCGGCGTCGCGCGCGCCTCGCCCGAGCGCATGCCCGAGGGTCGCATCCAGTTCGTCGAGCACCGCACGCCTGCCTGCATCTGGCAGGACCGATGGCTTACCCATCCCAATGGCGCGCTCTCGCTCGAGGGCGTCGTCGTCGCGGTCCCGGACGTCGCGGAGGCGGCGCGCCGCTGGGCCATGCTCTCCGGGCGCGCGCCGGACCCGGGCGATGGCGGCATGCAGGTGCTGCGCACGGATCGCGGCCGCGTGCTGCTCGGCGACGCGGGCGCGGTCGAGGCGCGCTACGGCATGCGCCCGCCCTGCCTGCCCTGGATCGCCGGGCCCGTGATCGGCGTCGCCGACGCGGCGGCGACCGAGGCGCTGCTGGCGCATTCCGGTATCGCCGTGCTGCGCCGCGCGCCCGAGGGGTTGGCCGTCGCGGCGCCGGCTTCGCTCGGCGGCCTCTTCGTCTTCGGCCCAGCCAGCGTCGATTGAGCTCAGCCCGGGCCGGCGCGCCGCTCCGCCGCCGGGCGGTAGACGAGCATCCCGCCGAGCACGCAGGCCACGCCGATCCATTGCGTGGGCGTGAGCTGCTCGCCGAGCAGCAGGACGCCGAAGAACACGACGGTGACGAGCTCGAAGCTCGACATCACGCCGAAGCCGGCGGCACCGAGCCGCGGCAGGCTGTAGGCCATGATGAACATCGGGATCGCGGAGCCGATCGACGCGATCGCGAAGAGCTGCAGCCACGTCCAGGCGTCTCCACCCGTGCTCAGCCCGGAAACGAGCGTCATCGCGGCATAGCTCGCGAGCAGTCCGAGCTGGATGAAGATCGCCGCGGGCAAGGATGGCAGCCTGCCCGCAAGCGTGGCCATGCGGATGGCATAGAAGCCATAGGTCACGGGGACGATGGCCGCGAGCAGCAACCCGGCCAGCGGGAGGTCTGCCTGCCACAGCGCGCCATGGGCCATCGCGCCGGCGCCGGCGAGGATGAGGAGGCAGGCGAACAGCGTCTGCAGCGGGGCCTGGCGTCCCTGCAGGACGCGCTGGAGCAGCAGCGTCATCAGCGGATAGGCATAGAAGAACAGCACCGCGACGCTGGTCGGTATGAACTCCACGGCGCGGAAGTAGCAGAAGGTCTGGAATGCGCCGAGCGTCAGGCTGGTGAGGAACAGGCCGCGCCCGCCCTCGTTCCAGCCGGCACGCAGCTTCTGGCGGAGCAGCAGCGCGATCGGCAGAAGCAGCGAGAGCGCGAAGAAATACCGCCAGAACAGGATCGAGGCGGTGTCCATGCCGGAGCGCTGCAGCCCGACCGCGAAATACGGGACGGCGCCTATGAGGATGGCGCCCAGCGGGGCGAGCAGCAGCGCGCGCAGGTCGGGCCGCGGGCCCTTGTCGGTCTTCACGCGCGACAGTCTCGCCGCTGCTGCGGGAACGCGCCACATCCTTCCCGCCCGGCGAAATGGCGCGGGGTGACGGTCATCGCCCGGACCGTGCTATCAGCACGCCCGCCATGCTGACCATCACCGACGTGACGCTGCGCCTCGGCGGCCACGAGATCCTGGAGGGCGCCTCCGCCGCGCTCTCCTCGGGGTGGCGCGTGGGCCTCGTCGGGCGAAACGGCGCGGGCAAGTCGACGCTGCTGGCGCTGATTTCCGGCGAGCTCCAGCCCGATCGCGGCGAGGTCGAGCTCGCCAGCCGAACGCGGGTCGGGCTCGTGGCGCAGGAGGCGCCCGGTGGCGACCAGACGCCGCTCGAGCACGTCCTCGCCTGCGACACCGAGCGCGCGCGCCTGCTCGCCGCCGCCGAGGACGAGGCGACCGACGCCGGCGAGATCGCGGAGATCCACGAGCGCCTCGCCGCGATGGCGGCGGATTCCGCGCCGGCGCGCGCCGCCTCGATCCTGCACGGCCTCGGCTTCGACGCCGCGACGCAGGCGCGACCGCTCTCCAGCTTCTCCGGCGGGTGGCGCATGCGCGTGGCGCTCGCCGGCGCGCTCTTCGCCGAGCCCGACCTGCTGCTGCTCGACGAGCCCACGAACCATCTCGACCTCGAGGCGAGCCTCTGGCTGGAGGCCTTCCTGCGGCGGTGGCCGCGCGGCCTCCTGCTGGTCAGCCACGACCGCAACGTCCTCAACGCCGTGTCGACGCATATCCTCCACCTGCAAGACGGCGCGTTGACGATCTATCCCGGCGACTACGACCGCTTCGAGCGCGTGCGCGCCGAGCGCATGGAACAGGCGGCCGCGCAGGCCAGCCGCCAGGCCGCGCGCGCGCGCCACCTCCAGTCCTTCGTCGACCGCTTCCGCGCCAAGGCGAGCAAGGCGCGCCAGGCGCAAAGCCGCATCAAGATGCTGGAAAAGCTGGAGGGCCAGCGCGTCGACCTCGAGCGCGACGATCCCGCCATCCACCTGCGCTTCCCGGCGCCGGCCGAGCTGCGCCCGCCGCT
>VGDA01000009.1 GCA_016869915.1 Alphaproteobacteria bacterium | reverse complement strand
GCCGGTCTCCGAGTTCCACATGACCTGCGCGATCAGCCGCGTGTCCGAGACGATGGCGAAGTGCGTCGCTGCACGGCAGGCGGCTCTCGATCCGAGGACCGGCACCGATGGCTGACCTCATCCATGGCTATGCGCTTCCCGGCGCGCTGATCGTCGCGAAGATCCTCGCGCTGGTCGTGCCGCTGCTCGTCACGGTCGCGATGCTGACCTATGCGGAGCGCAAGGTCATCGCCGCCATGCAGCTGCGCAGAGGCCCGAACGTCGTCGGCCCCTTCGGCCTGCTGCAGCCCTTCGCGGACGCGCTGAAGCTGTTCACCAAGGAGACCATCATCCCCGCGGGCGCCAACCGCGTCGTCTTCATCATGGCGCCGATGGTGACCTTCCTGCTCAGCCTAGTGGCCTGGGCGGTCATCCCCTTCGCGCCGGGCTGGGTGATCTCCGACATCAACGTCGGCATCCTCTACCTCTTCGCGATCTCCTCGCTTGGCGTCTACGGCATCATCATGGCCGGCTGGGCGTCGAACTCGAAATACGCCTTCCTCGGCGCGCTGCGCTCGGCCGCGCAGATGGTCAGCTACGAGGTCTCGATCGGCTTCGTGATCATCACCGTGCTGCTCTGCGTCGGCTCGCTCAACCTGCAGGACATCGTCCAGGCGCAGGCCGGCGGCATCTGGAACTGGCACGCGTTCCAGCTCATGCCGCCGCTGCTGCCGATGGCGGTGATCTTCTTCATATCCGCGCTGGCCGAGACCAACCGTTCGCCCTTCGACCTGCCCGAGGGCGAGTCCGAGCTCGTCGCCGGCTACTTCGTCGAGTACTCGTCGATGTCCTTCGCCCTTTTCTTCCTCGGCGAGTACGCGGCGATGATCCTCATGAGCGGCATGACAAGCGTGCTGTTCCTCGGCGGATGGGACTCGCCGCTGCCCTTCGCGCCCTTCACCTGGATCCCCGGGCCGATCTGGTTCTCGCTCAAGATCGCCTTCTGCCTCTTCGTCTTCCTCTGGGTGCGCGCGACGCTCCCGCGCTACCGCTACGACCAGCTCATGCGGCTCGGCTGGAAGGTCTTCCTCCCGCTCTCGCTGGGCTGGGTGGTCCTGACCGCCGGGGCGCTCGTCGCCTTCGACAAGCTGCCCAAGCCCTGACGCCCATGCAGGCCGCGCCATGATCGATAACCGCTCCGCACGCACCTGGCTCCTCTCCGAGATCGTCTCGGGGCTGGCGCTGACGCTGAAGTACTTCTTCAAGCCGAAGGTGACGGTGAACTACCCGTTCGAGAAGGGGCCGCTCAGCTCGCGCTTCCGCGGCGAGCATGCGCTGCGCCGCTACCCGAACGGCGAGGAGCGCTGCATCGCGTGCAAGCTCTGCGAGGCGGTCTGCCCGGCGCTCGCGATCACGATCGAGGCCGAGCCGCGCGCGGACGGATCGCGACGCACCACCCGCTACGACATCGACATGACGAAGTGCATCTACTGCGGGCTGTGCCAGGAGGCATGCCCCGTCGACGCGATCGTCGAGGGGCCGAACTTCGAGTTCGCGACCGAGACGCGCGAGGAGCTCATGTACAACAAGGAGAAGCTGCTCGCGAACGGCGACCGCTGGGAGACCGAGCTGCAGCAGAACATCGCCGCCGAGGCGCCCTACAGGTGACGGGCGGCGAGGGGGATTCGAGGTGACGGAATGATCCAGGCGCTCGCCTTCTACCTGTTCTCGGGCGTGCTCGTCGCCTCGGCCGCGATGGTCGTGGCCGCGCGCAACCCCGTGCACTCGGTGCTGTTCCTGATCCTCGCGTTCTTCAACGCGGCGGCGCTCTTCCTCCTGAACGGGGCCGAGTTCCTCGCGATGATCCTCGTCGTCGTCTATGTCGGCGCGGTCGCGGTGCTCTTCCTCTTCGTCGTCATGATGCTCGACATCAACTTCGCCCGGCTGCGCGAGGGCTTCCTGCGCTACCTGCCGGTCGGCGGCGCGGTCGGCCTCGTGCTGCTGGCCGAGCTGGTGCTCGTCGGGACGGCCTGGGTCGACGCGTCGTCCAGCGCGGCCTTGCGCGCCGCGCCGGCCGCCGCGGACGTCCACAACACCCGCGCGCTGGGACGCCTCGTCTACACGCACTACGCGCTGGTCTTCCAGGCCTCGGGCCTCGTCCTCCTCGTGGCCATGATTGGCGCCATCGTCCTCACCCTGCGCGCGCGCCCCGGCGTGCGCCGCCAGGACATCCCGCGCCAGCTCGCGCGCACCCGCGAGTCCGGTGTCGAGGTCGTCAAGATCCCGCCGCGGACCGGAGTCTGAAGCGATGACCATCGGCCTCGGCCACTACCTCTCGGTCGCCGCGATCCTCTTCACGCTGGGGATCCTCGGCATCTTCCTCAACCGGAAGAACGTGATCGTCATCCTGATGTCGATCGAGCTGATGCTGCTCGCCGTCAACATCAACCTCGTCGCCTTCTCGGCGCACCACGGCGACCTCGTCGGGCAGGTCTTCGCCCTGATGGTGCTGACCGTCGCCGCGGCCGAGGCCGCGATCGGCCTCGCGATCCTCGTCGTCTACTTCCGCAACCGCGGGACGATCGAGGTCGAAGACATCAACCTCATGAAGGGCTGACGGCGTCGCGATGCAGACTCTGGCCTTCCTCGCGGTCTTCCTGCCGCTCCTCGGCTGCGCCCTGGCGGGCGCCCCGATCCTCGCCGGCGCCCGCGGCCATGGCGTCGACCGCTGGGCGCAGCTCTCGACCAGCGCCTGCGTCGCGATCGCGGCGCTCTGCTCGGTGGCGATTTTCTGGAGCGTCGCGCTGAACCATCAGCCGCGCAACTTCGAGCTCCTCACCTGGATCGATTCCGGAGCCTTCGAGGCGTCCTGGGCGATCAAGCTCGACGCGCTCTCGGCCACGATGCTCTGCGTCGTGACGATCGTGTCGACCTGCGTCCATGTCTACTCGATCGGCTACATGGGGCACGACCCCGCGATCCCGCGCTTCATGTCGTACCTGAGCCTGTTCACCTTCTTCATGCTGATGCTGGTGACAGCCGACAACTTCGTGCAGATGTTCTTCGGCTGGGAGGGCGTCGGCCTCGCCTCCTACCTGCTGATCGGCTTCTGGCACGACCGCGAGTCGGCGAACGCGGCCTCGATCAAGGCCTTCGTGGTGAACCGCGTCGGCGACTTCGGCCTCGCGCTCGGCATCTTCGGCGTGTTCCTGATGTTCGGGTCCGTGCACTTCGACACGGTCTTCCAGGCCGCGCCGGCCAAGGCGGGCGAGACCATCTCCTTCCTCTGGTTCGAGGGCCACGCCCTGACCATCCTTTGCCTGCTGCTCTTCGTCGGCGCGATGGGCAAGTCGGCGCAGCTCGGCCTCCATACCTGGCTGCCGGACGCGATGGAGGGCCCGACCCCGGTCTCCGCGCTCATCCACGCGGCGACGATGGTGACCGCGGGCGTCTTCATGGTCGCGCGCCTCTCGCCGATGTTCGAGCTCGCCCCCGCGGCGCTGCACGTCGTCTGCATCGTCGGCGCGCTCACCGCGATCTTCGCCGCCTCGGTCGGCCTCGTGCAGAACGACATCAAGCGCGTCATCGCCTACTCGACCTGCTCGCAGCTGGGCTACATGTTCTTCGCCGCGGGCGTGTCGGCCTACTCCGCCGCGATCTTCCACCTGATGACCCACGCCTTCTTCAAGGCGCTGCTGTTCCTCGGCTCGGGCTCGGTGATCCACGCGCTTGAGGGCGAGCAGGACATGCGGCGCATGGGCGGCCTTGGCCCGAAGATCCGCATCACCTACTGGATGATGATGATCGGCAGCCTCGCGCTGGCCGGCATCGGCATCCCCTTCGTCTTCGGCTTCGCGGGCTTCTACTCGAAGGACATCGTCTTGGAGAGCGCCTTCGCCGCCCATTCCGGGCCAGGCGCCTTCGCCTTCTGGCTCGGCATCGCGGCCGCGGCCATGACGGCGTTCTATTCCTGGCGCCTGCTGTTCATGACCTTCAGCGGCCAGCCCCGCGGCGACCACCATGCGCACGAGCACGCGCATGAATCGCCTGCCGTCATGCTGGTGCCGCTCTACGTGCTCGCGTTCGGCGCGATCGTCGCCGGCGCCGCCGGATATGCCTATTTCGTCGGCGACCATCGCGGCGAGTTCTGGGGCGCGGCGATCAAGGTCCTTCCCGAGCACGACTCCGTCGGGCACGCGCACCATGTCCCGGCCTGGGTGAAGGTGCTCCCGCTGGTGGCGAGCGTGGCGGGCATCGGCATGTCCTGGGGGCTCTACATCCGGAACCCCGAGGTGCCGGCGCGGCTCGCCGCGCGCTTCCAGGGCCTCTACCTGTTCCTGCTCAACAAGTGGTGGTTCGACGAGCTCTACGACCGCCTCTTCGTGCGACCGTCCTTCGGGCTCGGCACCGCCCTGTGGAAGAAGGGCGACGGTGCCGTGATCGACGGCCTCGGCGCCGACGGCCTCGCGGCCAACACGCTCGCCGCCGCGCGCCGGGTCAGCGCCCTGCAGACCGGCTATGTCTACCACTACGCCTTCGCGATGCTGATCGGCGTGGTCGCCTTCGCGACCTGGTATCTCGTGCGCGGGTGAGGGGCCGACCATGAACGAATCCTGGCCAATCCTGAGCCTCGTCACCTTCCTGCCGCTGGTCGGCGCGGCCCTCGTCTTCTTCGTGCGCGGCGACGCAGAGACCGTGGCGCGCAACGCGCGCTGGGTCGCGCTGTGGACTACCCTCGCCACCTTCGTCGTGTCGCTGTCGCTGTGGACCGGCTTCGAGCGCGGGACGGCGGCGTTCCAGTTCGTCGAGCGCGCCGAGTGGTTCCCCGGCACGGGCATCGCCTACCACATGGGCGTCGACGGTATCTCCGTGCTGTTCGTGCTGCTGTCGACCTTCCTCATGCCGATCTGCATCCTGGCGTCCTGGGAGGCGATCGAGCACCGCGTCAAGGAGTACATGATCGCCTTCCTCGTCCTCGAGACGATGATGGTCGGCATGTTCTGCGCCCTCGACACGGTGCTGTTCTACATCTTCTTCGAGGCCGTCCTGATCCCGATGTTCATGATCATCGGCGTCTGGGGCGGCGCGCGGCGCGTCTACTCGGCCTTCAAGTTCTTCCTCTACACGCTGGCCGGTTCCGTCCTGATGCTCGTCGCGCTGCTCTACATGTACGGCGAGGCGGGCACGACCGACATCACCCGGCTAATGGGCCATGGCTTCGGCCGGCAGGCGCAGACCTGGCTGTGGCTCGCCTTCTTCGCGTCCTTCGCCGTGAAGGTGCCGATGTGGCCGGTCCATACCTGGCTTCCGGACGCGCATGTCGAGGCGCCGACCGCGGGCTCGGTCATCCTCGCGGGCGTGCTGCTCAAGATGGGCGCCTACGGCTTCCTGCGCTTCTCGCTGCCGATGCTGCCGGACGCGTCGGTCGCCTTCACGCCGCTGGTCTACACCCTGTCCATCGTCGCGATCGTCTACACCTCGCTCGTCGCGCTGGTGCAGCAGGACATGAAGAAGCTCATCGCGTACTCGTCGGTCGCGCACATGGGCTTCGTCACGCTCGGCATATTCACCGGCACGCGCCAGGGCATCGACGGGGCGTTGTTCCAGATGCTGAGCCACGGCGTCGTCTCCGGCGCGCTCTTCCTGTGCGTCGGCGTCGTCTACGACCGGCTGCATACCCGCGAGATCGCGCGCTATGGCGGCCTCGTGGAGCGCATGCCGCGCTACGCCGCGGTGTTCATGCTCTTCACGATGGGCTCGGTCGGCCTGCCCGGCACGAGCGGCTTCGTCGGCGAGTTCCTCGTCCTCGCGGGCGCCTTCCAGGCCAGCACCTGGGCCGCCGCCTTCGCCGCGCTCGGCGTCATCCTCGGCGCCGCCTACATGCTCTACCTCTACAGGCGCGTCATCTTCGGCAAACTCGAGCGCGCGGACCTGCGCGACATGGTCGACCTCTCGAGGCGCGAGATCGCGCTCTTCCTGCCGCTCGTCGCGGTGGTGCTGTGGATGGGCATCCAGCCCAAGCCCGTCCTCGACGTCTTCTCGGCATCGGTCGACCAGCTCGTCGCCCGCTACCAGCAGGCGTCGATCCCCGCGGCCAGCCGCGTCGCCTCTCTCGCGGATTGAATGCGATGAACGTTCCAGCCCTCTCCTTCGGCATCGCCCTGCCCGAGCTCTTCCTCGCGGTCTCCGCCCTTGGCCTGCTGCTCTACGGCGCGATCGCGGGCGAAGGCTCCTATCGCCGCGTCGCCGGCCTGTCGATCGCGGCGCTAGCCTGCGCCGCAGTCCTGCTCTTCGCGGGGGCCGGGCCGCGCAGCGTCGGATTCTCTGGCCTCTTCGTCTCCGACGGCTTTGGCACCTTCATGAAGGCGCTCGTCCTCCTCGGCGCCGGCCTCGGCCTCGTGCTTTCGCTCGACCACAACCGGCGCGAGGACATGGAGCGCTTCGAGTTCCCGATCCTCGTCGTCTTCGCGACGATAGGCATGATGCTGATGATCTCGGCGTCGGACCTGATGTCGCTCTACCTCGGCCTCGAGCTGCAGAGCCTCTCTCTCTACGTGATCGCCGCCTTCCGCCGGGATTCCGTGAAGTCGACCGAGGCGGGGCTCAAGTACTTCGTCCTCGGGGCGCTGTCCTCGGGCATGCTCCTCTACGGCGCGTCGCTCGTGTACGGCTTCGTCGGGAGCACGGGCTTCGAGGCGATCGGGAAGGCGCTTGCCGCCGTCGCGCGGCCGGGCGAGCAGGCACCGCTCGGCATCCTCTTCGGGCTCGTCTTCGTCCTCGCGGGGCTCGCCTTCAAGGTCTCGGCCGCGCCGTTCCACATGTGGACGCCGGACGTCTACGAGGGCGCGCCCACCCCCGTGACGGCCTTCTTCGCCATCGCGCCGAAGGTCGCGGCGACGGCGCTGCTCGTGCGCGTCCTGGTGGAGCCCTTCGGCCCTCTCGCCGCGCAGTGGCAGCAGATCGTGTGGTTCGTCGCGGTGCTGTCGATGGCCGTAGGCGCGTTCGCGGCGATCTGGCAGACGAACCTCAAGCGGCTCATGGCGTACAGCTCCATCGGCCATGTCGGCTATGCGCTGGTCGGCGTCGTCGCCGGCGGCAAGGCGGGCATCGGGGCGGTCGCGCTTTACCTCGCGATCTACCTATTCATGAACGTCGCGGTCTTCGCCGTGATCCTGTCGATGCGCGTGCAGGGCAGGGCGGCCGAGCGAATCGATGACCTCGCGGGTCTCTCGACGACGCATCCGCTGATGGCCGCGGGCCTCGCGGCGTCGATGTTCGCGATGGCGGGCATCCCGCCGCTCGCCGGCTTCTTCTCGAAGTTCTACGTGTTCGAGGCAGCCGTGCGCTCGGGCTTCTACGTCCTCGCGGTCGTCGGCGTGCTCACCAGCGTCTTCGGCGCATTCTACTACCTGCGCATCGTGAAGATCATGTACTTCGACGACGTCCGGGAGGCGCTCGACGCGCGCGTCGCGCCCTCGCTGAGCGGCGTCCTCGCTGTCGGCAGCCTCTTCACGATGTTCTTCTTCGTCATGCCTGGCCCGCTGGTGCGCGCGGCCCACGCGGCCGCGGCCTCGCTCTTCCCGTGACCCGGGCCGATCCGGGCTTCCCCGAAGCTTGCAGGATCGTCTTCGCCGAGGAGGTCGCGAGCACGAACGACGAGGCGCGGCGCTGTCTGCTCGCGGGCGCCCCGGCATGGACCGTGTGCTGGGCGCGCAGCCAGTCCGGCGGCCGCGGCCGCGATGGCAGGATCTGGTCGAGCCCGCCGGGCAACCTCTACGCGTCGCTGCTGCTGCGCCCGCCGGGGCCGCCGGCCACCGTCGCCCGCTTCGCCTTCGTCGCGGCCGTCGCGATCGGCGCCGCGCTCGGCGAACTGCTCCCCGCCGCGCGGCGCGTGTCGCTGAAATGGCCGAACGACGTGCTGGTCGACGGGCGCAAGGTCGCGGGTATCCTGCTCGAGAGCCAGGGCGTGCGGGCCGATGGCGTCGATGGCCTGGTGGTCGGCTTCGGCGTGAACGTCGCCAGCTTCCCGGCGGACGCGCGCCTTCCGGCGACGTCGTTGCGCCACGAGGGCGCCGGCGACCTGGCGCCGGGCGACGTCCTCGCCGCCTGCCTGCGCCGGCTGCTGATCTGGCACGCGACATGGGAGCGGGCCGGCTTCGCTCCGGTCCGCGAGGCCTGGATGGCGGCAGCGCACGGGCTTGGCGGCCCGGCGATCGCGCGCCTGCCGGGCAGGGAGGTGGCGGGGATCTTCGCCGGCCTCGCGGAGAGCGGCGAGATGATCCTCGAGGCGCCGGACGGCCCGCGCCGCGTGTCGGCGGGCGACGTGTTCTTCCCGGCCCCCGCGTGATAGCCTCGCGACCATGCTGCTGGCCATCAACGCCAACAACACGACGACCAAGTTCGGCGTCTTCGATGGCGACGCGAAGCGCGGCGCCTGGCAGATCTCGACCAACGCGAGCCGCACGGCCGACGAGTACGCGTTCTGGCTCACCGGCCTGATGGCGCTGGCGGGGCTCCGGCGCGAGGACATCGACGGCGTCATCCTCGCGAACGTCGTGCCGCAGACCGCCTTCCCGCTGAGGAGCCTCTGCCGCACCTATTTCGGCGGCGACCCGATGGTGGTCGGCGAGCAGGGCTGCGACCCGGGCATCCGCATCCTGATCGACCGGCCGGAGGAGGCGGGCGCCGACCGCATCGCGAACGCCGTTGCCGCGCGCAACCGCTACGCCACGCCGGCGGTCGTCATCGACCTCGGCACGGCCACGACCTTCGACGTCATCGACGCCGACGGCAACTATTGCGGCGGGATCATCTCCCCGGGCATCTCGCTGAGCTTCGAGGCCCTCTACAACCGCGCCGCCAAGCTGCCGCGCGTGGAGATACGTCGTCCGCGCCGCGCCATCGGGCGCAGTACCGTCGAGGCGATGCAGTCCGGGATCTACTGGGGCTATATCGGCCTCATCGAGGGGGCGCTGCGGCGCATCGAGGACGAGACCGGGCTGCCGCACACGGTCATCGGCACCGGCGGCCTCGTCCCGCTGATCGCCGACGGCACCCCCGCGATCCACCATGTCGACCAGGACCTGACCCTGCTCGGGCTCGTCGACATCCATCGCCGCAACCGCGGCTGAGCCGCGAGGGATCGGGAGAGCAGGTGGACTGGCACGCGCGGTTCCTCGACAGGAAGTCGGAGGAGGTCTTCTTCGTCCCGCTCGGCGGGTCCGGGGAGATCGGCATGAACCTCAACCTCTACGGCCATCGCGGCAGCTGGCTGATGGTGGATTGCGGCGTGACGTTCGGCGGCGAAACCCAGTCCGGCGCCGAGGTCATCGCGCCGGACACCGCCTTCATCGAGCAGCATCGCGACAGGCTTGCGGGGCTCGTGCTCACCCACGCGCACGAGGACCATCTCGGCGCGGTGCAATATCTCTGGCGCCGCCTTCGCTGCCCGGTCTGGGCGACGCCCTTCGCGTCCTCGGTCCTGCGCCGCAAGCTCTCGGAATCCGAGTTCCGCGAGGACATCGGCCTCACGGTCGTGCCGCTCGACGCGCGCTTCCGCGTCGGCGCGTTCGACGTCGAGATGGTCCATCTCACGCATTCGATCCCCGAGCCGATGGCGCTCGCCATCCGCACCGCGGCCGGGACGCTCCTCCACACCGGGGACTGGAAGATCGACCCCGATCCCCTTGTAGGCGGCGGCATGGAGACCGGGCGCCTCGCCGCGCTGGGCGCCGAGGGCGTCGTCGCGCTGGTCGGCGATTCCACCAACGCGATGCGCGAGGGCGAGGCGGGCTCCGAGGCCGACGTGCGGCGCGCCCTCGGCGCGCTCTTCGCGCGCCAGGGCGGGAGGATCGCCGTGGCCTGCTTCGCATCCAACATCGCCCGGCTGGAGACGATCGCCCTGGCGGCGCGCGCCGTCGGCCGCGACGTCGCGCTGGTCGGGCGCTCGCTCTGGTGCATGCACGAATCCGCGCGCGAGAACGGCTACATCGACGCCTCGATCAACTTCCTGCGCGAGGACGAGGCGGGCTACGTGCCTGCCGACCGCCTCGTGCTCGTCTGCACCGGCAGCCAGGGCGAGCCGCGCGCGGCGCTCTCCCGCATCGCCTCCGACGAGCACCCGCATGTCGTGCTCGAGCGAGGCGACACCTGCGTCTTTTCCTCGCGCACCATCCCCGGCAACGAGCGGCCGGTGCTGCGGCTCAAGAACCAGCTGGCGGCGCTGGGCGTCGCCATCGTCGACGACGAGAACGCGCCGGCCGACATAGGCGGGCCGATCCATGTCTCCGGCCATCCCTGCCGCGGCGAGCTCGCGCGCATGTACCAGTTGGTGCGTCCGCGCGCGGCGATCCCCGTGCATGGCGAGGCCCAGCACATGCAGGCGCATGCCAGCCTGGCGCGGGATTGCCAGGTCCAGCACGCGCTCGTGCCCTCGAACGGCGACGTGATCCGCATACCGCGCGACGGCGTGCCCGAGAAGGTGGGCGAGGTGCAGTCCGGCCGCCTCGCCGTCGAGGGGGATCGCCTCGTGCCGATGGACGGAGACGTCATCCGCGCGCGCGGCCGCATGCTCTGGAACGGCGCGGTCATGGCGACGGTGGTCGTCGACCGCAAGGGCCGGTCCGTCGGCGAGCCGAGGCTTTCCGCGCCGGGCCTCGCCGAGGAGGACGAGGAGGCGCTCGACGACCTGCGCGACGCCGCCGCCGACGCCGTGCGCAAGGCCGGGCGCGGCGCGGACGACGCGGCGCTGGAGGAGGCGGTGCGGCGCGCGATCAGGCGGCGCGCGCGCGACGCGCTCGGCAAGCGGCCCGAGGTGCGCGTGCATCTCGTCCGCACGTGACCGGCGCACTATCTTGCGTCGGAGTGACCAACGGCCCGGGACCGGACCCATGCTCGGACGCCTCAACCACGTCGCCATCGTCGTGCCCGACCTCGCCGCCGCCTCGCGCGTCTACCGCGAGACGCTGGGCGCGCGCGTCTCCGAGCCCGTCGACCTACCCGAGCACGGCGTGACGACGGTGTTCGTCGAGCTCGACAACACGAAGATCGAGCTCCTGCATCCGCTCGGCGCCGCGTCGCCGATCGCGAAGTTCCTGGCCGAGCACGCCTCCGGCGGCATGCACCATGTCTGCTACGAGGTGGAGGACATCCTCGCCGCGCGCGACCGCCTCAAGGCCGCGGGGGCGCGCGTGCTGGGCGACGGCGCCCCGCGGATCGGCGCGCATGGCAAGCCGGTGCTCTTCCTGCATCCGCGCGATTTCTGCGGCACGCTCGTGGAGCTCGAGCAGGCATGAGCCCGTCGATGGGGTGGGCGACCGGCATCGCCATCTACATCACCATGTGGTGGGTCGTGATCTTCGCGGTGCTGCCCTTCGGCGCGCGTCCTCCGGCGCATGTCGGCAAGGGCCATGCGCCCAGCGCGCCGGAGAGCCCGCGGCTCGGCATCAAGATGATCGTGACGACGGCGATAAGCGCCGCGCTCTGGCTGATGCTCGAACTCGCGGTGCGGGCGGAACTCGTCAGTTTCCGCGAGATGGCGGCCGGCTGATCGCACGGGCCGCCCCAGAACGAATGAAGCCCGGCCTTCCTTCCGGAATGCCGGGCTCCCCGTGGCGTGTGCTTCCCTAGACTTGGGCCTGCGTTATTGCCTCTTGGGCGCGCAGTTGAGGACGCGAGGATAGGCAGGCTGCCTCGCGGGAGTCCAGTTTGAACTGGGCGGGGGCAGGAGATGCCCGGACCCCGACCGGCCCCCGGGACCAGCGACCCCGATCCGGTCTATACGGCTGCCTCCATGAGCGACGCGCTCCCCGATTCGGCGGCCGGCACCGGCGGCGCCCGACAGCCACGAACCCCGGTCATCCGGGCCTGTGGCCTGTCCAAGCGCTTCGGCCCGGTGGTGGCCAACGACCGGATCGACCTCGCCGTCGGGCCGGGCGAGATCCACGCCCTGCTCGGCGAGAACGGCGCCGGCAAGTCCACGCTCGTGAAGATGCTCTACGGGCTGCTCCAGCCCGATGCCGGGCACATCGAGTGGATGGGGCGCCGCGCCGCGATCGCCGGGCCGTCTGCCGCGCGCGCGCTCGGCATCGGCATGGTGTTCCAGCATTTCTCGCTCTTCGAGAGCCTCAGCGTCGCGGAGAACGTCGCGCTGGCGCTGCCGCGCGGGGCGGCCGATGGCCTCGCCGGAAGGCTCGCGGAGGTCTCCCGGCAATATGGCCTGGAGCTGGAGCCCGACCGCCCGGTACATGAATTGTCGGTGGGCGAGCGGCAGCGCATCGAGATCGTCCGCTGCCTGCTGCAGGATCCGCGGCTCCTCATACTCGACGAGCCGACCGCCGTGCTGACGCCGCAGGAGGCGGAGCAGCTCTTCGCGACGCTCGGGCGCCTCGCCGGCGAGGGCAGGGCCATCCTGCACATCACCCACAGGCTCGACGAGGTCCGGCGGATCTGCTCGCGCGCGACGATCCTGCGCCATGGCCGCCTCGTCGCCTCCTGCGACCCGCGCGCCGAGACGCCTGCGAGCCTCGCGCGGATGATGATCGGCGCCGACGCGGACGCGCTGCGCCGCGACGAGGCGCCGCACGCCGGGGGCGCGCCGCGGCTCGAGCTGCGCGGCCTCGACCTGCCGGCGCCCAGCGAGCACGCCGTCGCGCTGTCCTCGATCGACCTGGTGGTGCGCGCGGGCGAGGTGGTCGCGATCGCGGGCGTCGCCGGCAACGGCCAGTCCGAGCTCTTCTCCGCCATCTCGGGCGAGACGCCGGCCCCCGGTGCCGGGGACGTCGTCCTGTCGGGCCGCCCGGCCGGGACCATGGGGATCAACGCGCGGCGTCGGCTCGGCGCCGCCTTCGTCCCGGAGGAGCGCATCGGCCACGCCGCGGCTGCCCGCCTGCGCCTGTCCGAGAACGCGATCCTCACCGGCCACGCCCTCGACGATCGCGGCGGCGGCTGGATCGTCGACCGGCGTGGCGCGCTCGAGCACGTTGACCGCGTCAGCGAGGCCTTCGACGTGCGCAAGGGCAGGCGCGACCCCGAGGCCGCGTCGCTCTCGGGCGGCAACCTCCAGAAATTCGTCGTCGGCCGCGAGATCCTGCGCGACCCGTCGCTGCTCGTCGTCTCGCAACCCACCTGGGGCGTCGACGCGGGCGCCGCGGCGACGATCCGCCGCGCTCTGGTCGCGCTGGCCCGCCGCGGTGCCGCGGTGCTCGTCATCAGCCAGGACCTCGACGAGATCTTCGCCATCGCCGACAGGATCGCCGTGATCCACGACGGCAGGCTCTCGGAGCCGATCCCGGCGGCGCGCATGACCGCGGAGCGCCTCGGCCTCCTGATGGGCGGCGCGCATGCGAGGGCGGAGGCCTGAGATGGCTTGGATCGCCCTCGAGAAGCGCGCCGAGCCGTCCCTGGCGATGACCTTCCTGTCGCCGCTGCTGGCCATCGCGCTCACGCTCGCGTCCAGCGCCGCGATCTTCGCCGCGCTGGGCAAGGACCCGCTGCCGGCCATGCATGCCTACTTCGTGGCGCCGCTGGTCGATCCCTGGTCGCTGCAGGAACTCGTGGTCAAGGCGACGCCGCTGGTGCTGATCGCGACCGGCCTGTCCTTCTGCTACCTCTCGAACAACTGGAACATCGGCGCCGAGGGCCAGTACGTCATGGGCGGCATCTTCGGCGGCGGCGCCGCGCTGGCCTTCCACCAGACGGGCTCGGCGCTCGGCCTGCCGGCCGTGGTCGCCGCGGGCGCGCTGGGCGGCGCGCTCCTCGCCTCGATCCCAGCGCTGCTGCGCATCCGGTTCTCGACCAACGAGATCCTGACCAGCCTGATGCTGGTCTACGTCGCCGAGCTTCTGCTCGACTGGCTCGTGCGCGGCCCGTGGCGCGATCCCCGCGCGATGAACTTCCCGCAATCCGTGGCCTTCGACGTCAAGGTGCCCATCCTGGTCGAGGGCAGCCGCATCCACCTCGGGGCCGCGCTGGCGGTGCTCGCCTGCTGCGCCGCGGCCTTCCTGCTGTCGCGCACCATGAAGGGCTTCGAGATCCGCGTGATCGGCCAGGCGCCGCGCGCGGCGGCCTTCGCGGGTTTCTCGCCCGCCCGCGCGACGCTGCTCGTCTTCGCGCTCTCGGGCGCGCTCGCCGGCATCGCAGGGGCGCTCGAGGTCGTCGGCACGATGGGGCAGTTGCGCCCCTCGATCTCGCCCGGCTACGGCTTCGCCGCGATCATCGTCGCCTTCCTCGGCCGCCTGCACCCGTTCGGGATCCTGTGCGCGGGGCTGCTGCTGGCGCTGTCCTACCTGGGTGGGGAAAACGCCCAGATCATGATGAAGATCCCGCTCGACGCGACGCGGGTGATCCAGGGCCTGCTGCTGTTCTTCGTGCTCGCCTGCGACCTGCTTGTCCTCCACCGGCCGCGCCTCGCGCGGCGCGCGACGGCGTGAGGCCGGGATGGACCTCGCCACCGCGATCCTGCTGACCGTCGTCACGGCATCGACGCCGCTGCTCCTGGCGGCGATCGGCGAACTCGTGGTCGAGCGCTCCGGCGTCCTCAACCTCGGCGTCGAGGGCATGATGATCATGGGGGCCGCCTGCGGCTTCGCGGCCACGCTCGCCACCGGCTCGCATGTCGCCGGCGTCGCCGTGGCGATGCTGGCGGGAATGGCGATGGCCGCGATCTTCGGGCTCCTCGTGCTCGGGCTGGTCGCCAACCAGGTGGCCTGCGGCCTAGCCCTGACGATCCTGGGGCTCGGCCTGTCGGGCCTGGTCGGGCAGGGGATGGTGGGGCAGAAGATCGACCCGGTCGGCCCGATCGACATCCCCTGGCTGGGCTCGCTGCCGGTGGTCGGCAAGCTCGTCTTCGGCCTCGATCCCTTCGTCTACGCCTCCTTCGCGCTGGTGGCGGGAACATGGTGGTTCCTGTCGCGGAGCCGCGCCGGGCTCGTCCTGCGCGCCGTCGGCGACAACCATGCCTCCGCCCACGCGCTGGGCCACGACGTGCGCGTCGTCCGCTTCGCTGCGCTGATGTTCGGCGGCGCCTGCGCCGGCCTGGCCGGCGCCTATGTCGCGCTCGTCTACACCCCGTTCTGGGTGACCGGCATGACCGCCGGGCGCGGCTGGATCGCGCTCGCGCTCGTCGTCTTCGCCTCGTGGCGGCCCTGGCGGCTGCTCTTCGGGGCCTATCTCTTCGGGGCCATGTCGATAGGCCAGCTGCACCTCCAGGCCATGCGCGGGGCGCTGCCGGACTTCCTCGTCCTGCCCGGGCAGTTCTGGTCGGCTCTGCCCTATGCTGCGACCATCGTGGTATTGGTCCTGATCTCCCGTTCGCGCGGAAGGCGCGGCTCCGAGCCGGCGATGCTCGGGACGCCCTTCTCGCCGGACCGTTGACCCCCCAGCACCCACAAGGAGGATGAACAGGATGCGACGTAACTTCATAGCGCTCGCGGCGGCGGCCGTCGGCGCGCTCGCGATCGGCGCCGGCGTGGCGACCGCGCAGCAGAAGCTCAAGGTCGGCTTCGTCTATGTCGGCCCGGTGGGCGACTTCGGCTGGAGCTACCAGCACGACGAGGGCCGCAAGGCCGTGGTCGCCAGGTACGGCGACCGCGTCGAGACCACCTTCGTCGAGAAGGTCTCCGAGGGCCCCGACGCCGAGCGCGTGATCGAGCAGCTCGCCCGCTCGGGCCACAAGCTCATCTTCACGACCTCGTTCGGCTACATGGAGCCGACGATCAAGGTTGCGCAGCGCTTCCCGAACGTGTGGTTCGAGCACGCGACGGGCTTCAAGCGCGCGCCCAACGTCGCGACCTACGACGCGCGCTTCTACGAGGGCCGCTACATCATCGGCCAGATCGCCGCGAAGATGTCGAAGAGCGGGACGATCGGCTATATCGGCTCGTTCCCGATCCCCGAGGTCGTCGCCGGCATCAACTCCTTCATGCTCGGCGCGCAGTCCGTGCGTCCCGACATGAAGATCAAGGTCGTGTGGGTGAACTCCTGGTACGACCCGGGCAAGGAAGCCGACGCGGCGAAGACCCTGATCAGCCAGGGCGCCGACATCATCTCGCAGCACACCGACAGCGCCGCCGCGATGCAGGTCGCGCAGGAGCGCGGCGTGTTCGCGTTCGGCCAGGCCTCGGACATGATCAAGTTCGGCCCGAAGGCGCAGCTGACCTCGATCATCGACGACTGGGCGCCGTACTACGTCGATCGCGTGGGCCTCGCCCTCGAGGGCAAGTGGACCACCGGCGCGGTGTGGGACGGCCTCGACAAGGGCAAGGTCAAGATGGCGCCCTACACGAACATGCCGGACGACGTGCGGAAGATGGCCGAGGCCACCGAGGCGGCGATCAAGTCCAAGGCGCTGCATCCCTTCAAGTGCCCGCTCGTCCGCCAGGACGGCACGACGGTCGAGTGCAAGGGCGCGGGCCATCTCTTGGACGAGCAGATCGCCAGCATGAACTTCTACGTGAGGGGGATCGACGAGAAGATCCCGAACTGAGGACGGGTCGTCCCCGCGGGTCGCCGGCGGCCCGCGGGATTCCCGGATGGCGCGCATGAAGATCCTCTTCGTCCTGCCTGCCGTGGCGCTCGCTTTCGCGACCTCCGCGGTCGCGCAAGCCCATACGATCGTCGTCGACGGCGCGGCCTGCCGCGCCCTGGCGACGCACCAGCCGGCGCCCGACGTCGCCTACCGGCCCGGCGTCGACGCACGCGGCAGGCCGGTCGCCGGGGCCGACCTCGCGCCCTCGGCGCCCGTGCTCTCGCCGAGCTTCACCTTCGACCTCAACGCCGACCTCGCGCCCTACCTCCCCGCCGGATCGCGCCTCGCGATGCCGCAGATGGGCGTCGGCCGCGTGACGCTCGGCCCGGACGGCAAGGTCCTCTTCAACGGCCAGCAAGTCGGGCAGGGCGACGGCGCCGCGCTCGCTGCGGCCTGCCGCCGCGTCGCGCCGCGCTGAAGCCGCGGCGCGGCCGCGAAATTGCCACCGCCGGGGGCTTTGCCTAGATTGCCGGCGCCCCGGCGTTTCTCCCCGCCAGACACCAGGAGCGAGCCCTTGCGCCTCAGCCAGTTCTTCCTGCCCACGCTCAGGGAAACGCCCACCGAGGCGCAGATCGTGTCCCACCGGCTGATGCTGCGCGCGGGCATGGTCCGCCAGCAGGCGGCGGGGATCTATTCCTGGCTGCCGCTCGGCCATCGCGTGCTGACGAAGATCGCGCAGATCGTGCGCGAGGAGCAGGACCGCTCCGGCGCGCAGGAGATCCTGATGCCGACGATCCAGCCGGCCGAGCTCTGGCGAGAGTCCGGCCGCTACGACGACTACGGCAAGGAGATGCTCCGCATCACGGACCGGCACGAGCGCGAGATGCTCTACGGCCCGACCAACGAGGAGATGGTGACGGAGATCGCGCGCGCGTCGTTCCGCTCCTACCGCGACCTGCCGCGGAACCTCTACCACATCCAGTGGAAGTTCCGGGACGAGGTGCGGCCGCGCTTCGGCGTGATGCGCGGGCGCGAGTTCCTGATGAAGGACGCCTATTCCTTCGACGCCGACGCCGCAGGCGCGCGGCATTCCTACAACAAGATGTTCATCGCCTACCTGCGCACCTTCGCGCGCATGGGCCTGAAGGCCATCCCGATGCGCGCCGACACCGGCCCGATCGGCGGCGACCTCAGCCACGAGTTCATCATCCTCGCCGAGACGGGAGAGAGCGCGGTCTATGTCGACCGCGACTTCCTCGACCAGAACCTGCTCGACCTGCCGGTCGACTACGACGACGTCGCCGGGCTGCAGAAGGCGGTCGACCGCTTCACCGGCTTCTACGCCGCGACGGACGAGAAGCACGATCCCGCCGTCGCCGCGCGGCTGGGCGACCGTCTGGTCGGCGCGCGCGGCATCGAGGTCGGGCACATCTTCTACTTCGGCACCAAGTACTCGGCCGCGATGGGCCTTTCCGTGCAGGGCCCCAACGGCGAGAAGATCGTGCCGGAGATGGGCTCCTACGGCATCGGCGTCTCGCGCCTCGTCGGCGCGCTGATCGAGGCGAGCCACGACGACGCCGGCATCGTGTGGCCGGCGGCGGTCGCGCCGTTCGGCGCCGGCGTGATCAACCTGCGCGTCGGGGACGCGGCCTGCGACGCGATGGCGGGCGACCTCTACGCGCGGCTCCGCGCCGCGGGCCTCGATCCGCTCTACGACGACCGCGCGGAGAGCGCGGGCGCCAAGTTCGCGAACATGGACCTGGTCGGCCTGCCCTGGCAGCTCGTGGTCGGCCCGCGCGGCGCGAAGGCCGGCACGGTCGAGGTCAAGGACCGCCGCAGCGGCGCGAAGGAAGAACTGTCGCTGGACGCCGCCCTCGCCAAGCTGACCGCGCCGCGATGACGCCGCGCCGCCCAGCCGCGGGCGCGCGCTGATGGCAGCCTTCGGCGCCTTCGAGCGCATGATGGCCTTCCGCTACCTGCGCGCCAGGCGGCAGGAGGGCTTCATCTCGGTCATCGCGTGGTTCTCGCTGCTGGGGATCGCGCTCGGCGTGGCGACGCTCATCATCGTCATGGCGGTGATGAACGGGTTCCGCGCGGAACTCCTAGGCCGCATCGTCGGGCTCAACGGGCACGTGACGATCTACAGCGTCGAGGGCGGATTCGCCGACTACGAGGCCGTCGCGGCGCGGGTGCGCGGCGCGCGCGGAGTCGTCTCGGCCTCGCCCCTCGTCGAGGGCCAGGTCCTCGCCACCGCCAGCGGCGTGGCGTCCGGCGCGATGGTGCGCGGCATGCGCGCCGCCGACCTCGAGGCGCGGCCGCTCGTCTCCGCCAACGTCGTGCGCGGGTCCTTGGCCGGCTTCGACGACGGGGACGGCGTCGCCATCGGCAGCCGCATGGCGCAGAAGTTCCGCGTCTCGATCGGCGACCAGATCACGCTGATCTCGCCGCAGGGCAACGCCACCGCCTTCGGGACGACGCCTCGCATGCGCGCCTATCGCGTCGGCGCGATCTTCGAGGTCGGGATGTTCGAGTACGATTCCGCCTATGTCTACATGCCGCTCCAGGCGGCTCAGGTGTTCTTCCGGCTCGGCGCGGGCGTCAGCGGGGTCGAGGTCATCGTCGAGGACCCGGACCGCATCGGCCCGGCGCGCCGCGCGATCGCGGACGCGGCGGGGCCGGGCGTGCGCGTCTTCGACTGGCAGCAGGCCAACGCGAGCTTCTTCGGCGCGCTGCAGGTCGAGCGCAACGTGATGTTCCTGATCCTCACGCTGATCATCCTCGTCGCCGCCTTCAACATCATCTCGTCGCTGATCATGCTGGTGAAGGACAAGTCGCGGGACATCGCGATCCTCCGCACCATGGGCGCGGCGCGCGGCTCGGTGATGCGGATCTTCCTTATGGCCGGCGCCTCGGTGGGCGTGATCGGCACCGTGGCCGGGTTCGCGCTGGGCGTCGCCTTCTGCGCGAACATCGAGACGATCCGGCAATGGCTGCAGTCGATGATGGGCTGGCAGCTCTTCCCCGCGGAGATCTACTTCCTCTCGCGCATGCCCGCGAAGATGGACCCCGTCGAGGTCGCCTATGTCGTGGCGATGGCGCTGGCGCTCAGCTTCCTCGCGACCATCTACCCGTCCTGGCGTGCCGCGCGGCTCGACCCGGTCGAGGCGCTTCGCCATGAGTGAGCCCGCGCTCGAGCTCGATGCGGTGGTGCGGCGCTATCGCCAGGCGGGCGGGGCGCTCGAGATCCTGCGCGGCGCCTCGCTGCGCCTGATGCCGGGCGAGGCGGTCGCGCTGGTCGGCCCCTCGGGCGCCGGCAAGTCGACGCTGCTGCATGTCGCGGGCCTGCTCGAGGCGCCGGATGGCGGGCGCGTGCTCGTGGACGGCCAGGACGGCGGCCGGCTCGGCGACCGCGATCGAACGCTGCTGCGCCGTCGCGCGCTCGGCTTCGTCTACCAGTTCCACCACCTGCTGCCCGAGTTCTCCGCGCTGGAGAACGTCATCGTGCCGCAGATGATCGCCGGGCGGCCGCGCCGCGAGGCCGAGCGCCGCGCCGCGGAGCTGCTCGGGCGCGTCGGGCTATCCGCGCGCGCGGGCCACAGGCCGGGGCGGCTCTCGGGCGGCGAGCAGCAGCGCGTCGCCATCGTGCGCGCGATCGCCAACGCGCCGCGCGTGCTCCTCGCCGACGAGCCGACCGGCAACCTCGACCCGGGCACCGCGTCGGGCGTCTACGAGGAACTCGTGCGGCTCGTTCGCGAGACCGGGCTCGCGGTGCTGATGGCGACCCATAATCCCGAGCTCGCCGCGCGCATGGACCGCATCGTCAGGCTCCAGGACGGCGTCCTGGTTCCCGGCTGACGCGTTGCCGTGTAGCCTCCGGGAAAGCCGCGCAGGAAGCCGACATGGCAGACCCGAGCACCTACCGCACTTTGTTCAACGAGGTACCCGCGACCGTGCAGTCTCCTTCCACGCGGGGAACCGGGGTGTTCGCCGACACCGCGCTGCGCGAGCTCATGGCCACGAACCAGGTCCTCGCCGAGGAGCCGATCCTGGACGACCAGGTCCAGCCGGCGAGCCTGGACCTGCGCCTCGGGCGCTGGGCCTATCGCGTGCGCGCGAGCTTCCTGCCCGGCGACGCGACGGTCATGGACAAGCTCGGCTCGTTCACCATGCACCGCATCGACCTCTCCGAGGGCGCGGTGCTCGAGCGCGGCTGCGTCTACATCGTCCCGCTGATGGAGCGCGTGCAGCTCCAGTCGGGGATCTCGGCGCTCACCAATCCCAAGTCATCGACCGGGCGCCTGGACATCTTTACGCGCGTGATCACCGACCGCGCGGTCTCCTTCGACAAGGTCGAGAGCGGCTACCACGGCCCGCTCTTCCTCGAGGTCGCGCCGCGCACCTTCAGCGTGCAGGTGAAGCCCGGGACGCGGCTGTCGCAGATCCGCTTCCAGCGCGGCTCCGACATCGCGACGGGCATCAAGCTGCGCGAGCTGCACAAGCGCGTGCGCCTCGTCAGCGGCGTCGAGGGCGAGCCCGTCTTCCGCGAGGGCCTGGTGGGCGTCACCGTCGACCTCGACGGCGACACGGCGACCGGACTCGTCGGCTACCGCGCCAAGAAGCACGCGGACGTGATCGACCTCGAGCGCCGCGGCCACTACGAGATCCTCGACTTCTGGGAGCCGATCCACACGCGCACGCGGCGGCTGATCCTCGATCCCGACGACTTCTACATCCTCGTCACGCGCGAGGCCGTAACGATCCCGCCCGACCACGCCGCGGAGATGGTCGCCTACGACACGATGGTCGGCGAGTTCCGCGTCCACTACGCGGGCTTCTTCGATCCCGGCTTCGGCCATGGCGGCGAGGGGCAGGGGAGCCGCGCGGTGCTCGAGGTACGCTCGCACGAGGTGCCATTCCTGCTGGAGCACGGCCAGACCGTGGGCTGGCTTCGCTACGAGAGGCTGACGGCGCCGCCCGCGCGGCTGTACGGCGCCGGATCGGGGTCGAACTACCAGCGCCAGGGGCTGCAGCTGGCCAAGCAGTTCAAGCGCCCGGGCTGAGCGCGGGGCCGGCGCGGGCGAGGCGATGGGAGTCGGCATGCGTCTCGGCCTTCGCCATCGGACCTGGTATCGCTACGGGCGCGAGGTCGCGCTCGGCCCGCACGTGCTGCGCCTGCATCCCGCGCCGCACGCGCCGGCGCTGGTCTCCTCCTTCGCGCTGTCGATCGGCCCCGCGCGGCACGTCCTGCGCTGGCAGCGCGACGCGCAGGGCAACCGCGTCGCGCGCGTGGTCTTCGAGGAGCGCATGGACCGGCTGGAGATCGAGGCCTCGCTCGTCGTCGAGCTCGTGCCGATCGATCCCTTCGACTTCCTCCTCGAGCCTTGGGCCGAGCGCTTTCCCTTCGCGGGCGCGCCCGACACGGAACTCGAGCGCGAGCTCGCGCCCTGCCGCGACGTCGACGCGGCCGGCCCGCTGCTGGATTCGTTCATGCACTCGATCGACCGGGCGTCGGCGCCGACGACGGCGTTCCTCGTGGCGCTGAACCGCCGACTCGCGGGCGAGGTCAGGTACCTCGCGCGCCTCGAGCCGGGGATCCGCCCGCCGGAGGAGACGCTTGCGCGTGGCGAGGGATCCTGCCGCGACACGTCGTGGCTGCTCGTCCAGGTGCTGCGGCGGCTGGGCTTCGCCGCGCGCTTCGCGTCGGGCTACCTCGTGCAGCCCGGCGCCGACCCGGGCGGCGCGCAGGACAGCGCCGCGCTCCATGCGTGGTGCGAGGCCTACTTGCCGGGCGCCGGGTGGGTCGGGCTCGACCCGACCTCGGGCCTCCTCGCGGCGGAGGGCCATGTCCCGCTCGCGGTCGCGCCGTCGCCGCGTCGCGCGGCTCCCGTCAGCGGCACGCTCGAGCCCGTCGCGAGCCAGTTCGGCTTTGAGGTCGAGGTGGTCCGCCTCGGCGCGGAGATCGATGGAAGCGCGGCGGCGGGGCGCTAGACTGACGGCTCCGCCGTGCGCGCAAGGCACTACGACGAGGAGGGGCGATGTTCCACGGGGAAGTCGAGGGCACGGGTTTCGTCACGCTCGACCGGCGCTTCGAGGCGTGCTTCGCCGGCCATGTGCGCGTCGAGCGCCTGTGGACCGGCGCGCGCTGGGCCGAGGGACCGGCCTGGTTCGCGGCCGGGCGCTACCTCGTCTTCTCGGACATCCCGAACGACAGGATGATGCGCTTCGACGAGACCGACGGCTCCGTGTCCGTGTTCCGCGCGCCCGCCTTCAACTCCAACGGCAACAGCGTCGACGCGCTCGGCCGGCTGGTGAGCTGCGAGCATCGCGCGCGGCGCGTGACCCGCACCGAACTCGACGGCAGCGTCACCGTGCTCGCCGACCGCTGGCAGGGCCGGCGCTTCAACTCGCCAAACGATGTCGCGGTCAGGCCCGACGGCTCGATCTGGTTTACCGACCCCGACTACGGGATCATGTCCGACTACGAGGGCGAGAAGGCGGATGGCGAGATCGGCGCCTGCAACGTCTACCGCATCGATCCGTCGAGTGGCGCGGTCGACGCGGTCGCCACCGACTTCGTGAAGCCCAACGGCATCGCCTTCTCGCCGGACGGGACGCTGCTCTACGTCGCCGACACGGGCGGGAGCCACGTGGAGGGCGGGCCGCGCCACATCAGGCGCCTCGAGGTCCGCGCCGACGGTCGCTCGCTCGGCGCCTCCCGGGTCTTCGCCGAATGCGGCGCCGGCCTCTTCGACGGTTTCCGCGCCGACGTCGAGGGCCGCATCTGGACCAGCACCGGCGAGGGCGTGCATTGCTACCTGCCCGACGGGACGCTGGTCGGGAAGATCCTGATCCCCGAGCTGGTCGCGAACGTCGAGTTCGGGGGCGCGCGTCGCAACCGCCTGTTCATCTGCGGCACGACCTCGCTCTACAGCGTCTTCCTGACGACGACGGGCGCGCCGCGCCCCTTCGCGCGCTGAGTCTCAGCCGGCGACGCACACCGCCTGCGCGATGCGCAGGCGCTCGCGCAGCGCGTCCGCAACGCCGGGCAGGGTCCGGGCGGAGAGCTCCGCCTCG
>VGDA01000008.1 GCA_016869915.1 Alphaproteobacteria bacterium | reverse complement strand
GAAGGGACTTGCGATCCGCGTGATCCTGGCGATGGCCTGGGTTGGCGGCTGCACGCAGGCAGGGGCGGCGCCATCGCAGGGCATGCTGCTCGACTTCGAGGCGCCTGCGATCGACGGCGCCTTCGCGGACATCGCGGGCGACGGCTTCGCGGCCAGCGGCGTGCGCTTCCGAACCGTGCGCCTCTCGGGAAGCGTCGCGCGCGGCGCGATCGTCTCGCTCGCGCCGGTCGCGGAAGGCCTGCGCATCCTGCGCGACGCCTCGGCGATATCGGGCCAGCAGGCCGCGAGCCCCGCGCTCGGCGGCGGCTACAACGACCTGCTCATGGAGTTCGCGGCCCCGCTCGCCTCCATCTCCCTCGCCACCGACGACATGGTCGAGGCGCCGAACCCGATCCGGCTGCTCGCCCTCGCCGCGACGACGGTCGCGGACCGCTTCCGCGTCGTCGACTTCGTCGAGGCGATGAACGACGCGACCGACGCGCCGGCGAACCGCATGGCTCTCGCGCCTGCCGAGCCGTTCTCCTTCGCGCTGTTCGAGGTCAGGCAGCAGCAGGAGGGCTTCGACGACCTCGTCTTCGCCTTCGCCCCGGCGAACCCCGCGCCTCCGCCGACGACACCGCCCGCCCCTCCGCCCGAGACGCGGGAGATCCCCCTGCCCTCTAGCCTCGCCATGCTCTCGGGCGCGGTTGCGATCGCGGCGATCGCGCTACAGATTGCGTGACGCGCCCCCGGCGGGCGCGCATCCAGCGCATGAAGGCGGATCCATGGAACGCGACGCGACCAGGCCGAACCTCTCCCTCGAGGAGCTCGACCGGCAGGTCTTCTTCCACCCGAACACCGACCTGCGCGCCTTCGCCGCGGGGGAGCTCGGCGACCCGGCGATCGTCGAGGGCGCGGAGGGCATCGAGCTGCGCCTGCGCGATGGCAGGCGGATGGTCGACGCGGGCGCCGGGCTGCTCTGCGTCAATGCCGGCTACGGCAGGGCCGAGATCGCCGACGCGATCGCCGCGCAGGCCCGCAAGCTCGCCTTCTACCACGCGCATAGCGGCCACGCATCGGAGGTAGCGATCCGCCTCACCGACCGGGTCCTGAAGCTCGCGCCACCGGGCATGCGCAGCGTTTTCTGGGGGCTGCAGGGATCGGATGCGCACGAGACGATGATCAAGATCGCGTGGTACGCGAACAACGCCCTCGGCCGCCCGCGAAAGAAGAAGATCATCGCGCGCCATCGCGCCTATCACGGGCTGACGATCATGGCCGGGAGCCTCTCCGGGCTGCCGCAGTTCCATCGCCATTTCGACCTGCCGCGCGGGCCGGTCCTGCATGTCGGCGCGCCGTACTTCTATCGCCGCGAGGACCAGGCGATGGACGAGGAGGGCTATGCCGAGGCCTGCGCCGAGGAACTCGACCGGACGATCCGCGCCGAGGGGCACGACACGGTCGCGGCCTTCATCGCCGAGCCGATGATGAGCTCGGGCGGCATGCTGCCGCCGCCAGCCGGCTACTGGCGCCGCATCCAGGAGGTGCTGCGCCGCCACGACGTGATGCTCATGGTCGACGAGGTGGTCACCGGCTTCGGGCGCCTCGGCACGTGGTTCGGCTCGTCGTTGCACGGCATCGACGCGGACATGATCTCGATCTCCAAGGGCCTGACGAGCGGCTACCTGCCGCTGGCCGGGACGATCGTCTCCGAGCGCGTCTGGGCGATGCTCGAGGAAGGCTCTCGGCGCTTCGGGCCCTTCCACCACGGCTTCACCTACGTGGCCCATCCCGTCTGCGCCGCCGCGGCGATGGCGAACATCGACATCCTCGAGCGCGAGGACCTGCCGGGCAACGCGGCGCGCACCGGCGCCTGGTTCCTCGAGCGGCTGCGCGCGCGCTTCGGCGGCATCGACATCGTCGGCGACATCCGCGGCCAGGGCCTGCTCGCGGCGATCGAGCTCGTCGCCGACCGCGCGACGCGCGCCCGCTTCCCGGAGGAGCTGCGCGTCGGCCAGCGCGTCTCGCGCGCGGCACGCGAGGAAGGCCTGGTGATCCGCGCGCTGCCCGAGGGCGACATCGTCGCCTTCTCGCCCGCGCTGGCCGTGACGCCGGCGCAGCTCGACGACATCCTCGACCGACTCCTGCGCGCGGTCGAGCGCGTGCGCGCCGGCCTCAGCCCCGCGGCCTGAGGTCGAAGAGGCGCAGCGTGCCGGCCTCGGTGCCGGCGGCGAGGCGCCAGCCGTCCGGCGACCATTCCAGCGCGGAGACGGGCGAGCCCGTGGGGCCATCGAGCGGCGTCACCCGCTTCTTCGCGATGTCGGCGACATGCACCTGGCCATCCGCGAAGCCCAGCAGCACGAAGGGCGCGGCGGGATGGGCGGCGACGCGCGTGATCAGCACGGGCTCGTCGCCGGGCGGCCGGAGCTCCAGCGGCGGCTGGCCCTCCGGCCCCTTGCCGGCGAAGCCCCAGCACACGCAGAGCTCGACGCCGCCCGAGACGAGCCAGTTCCCGTCATGGGTCCAGGCCAGCGACTTCGCCTTTGTCGCGTAGCCCTGCATCTGCATGTCCGCGCCGGAGGCGAGGCGCCAGACATGCAGCGCGTTCTCCTGGGTCGAGGTCGCGAGGAACTTCGAGTTCGGGCTGTAGCGGATCGCGATATGCGAGCCCTTCCACGCCAGGCTGCGCGGCTTCTCGGCCGGCTTCTGCGTGAGGTGGATCGTCGTGCCGCCGTAATGCGCGACCGCGAGGCGCGATCCATCGGGGCTGAAGCACAGGTCGGCGACGCTGCTGGGATGCGGGCCGAGCTCGTGCAGGCCCGCGGGCGTGACCAGGTGGACCGTCTTGCCGGCCACCGCGGCGATCATCGAGCGACCCGCATGGGCGGCCACGCCGTCGATCCAGCCGCGCCGGGCCTTGAGGAGCTCCGTCGCCTGCAGGTCGGCGCCGATGCGCACGAGGCGCCCGTCGTCGCCTCCCGACAGGAAGTCCGCGCCCGAGGGGCCGCGGCAGAAGGCGAGGCTCGCGCCGCGATGGGCCTCGACTTCGCGCGGCGCATCCTGCGCCAGTGGATCGGCGGGAAGGAGGACGACCTTGCCCGCGCCTGTCGCCGCCGCCACGACGCCACCCGCCGCGTCATGCGCGATGCCGACGACGAAGGCGCCGAGTTCGACGCTCCGCCGCGGCGGTCCCTTGGCCCCGTTCGCCTGCATCGCGCCCGTTCCCGTGGCCGGCGTCAGGCCGGCCTCGCGCAGGCGAGGAAGCCCCGACGCAGCGCCTCGCCGTCGATGTTGCGGCCGATGAAGACGAGCTTGCTGGTCCGGCCGTCGCCGGCACGCCAGGGCTGGCCCCAGTTCGAATCCATCAGCATGTGCACGCCCTGGAACACCAGGCGCCTGTCCTCTCCCTCGACCGAGAGCACGCCCTTCGAGCGCAGGATGTCCTGCCCCTTCTCGCGCAGGACGGTCGAGATCCACATGCGGAAGCGGTCGGGGTCGATCGGGCCGTCGATCGTCAGCGAGATGCTGGAGATCGTGGAATCATGGCGCGTCACATGCGCCGCGCCGGCGGGCGCCTTCGCCTCGGCATGGGCATGCTCGTGGTCGCCATGCTCGTGGTGGTCGTGGTCGTGATGGCCATGGTCATGGCCATGGTCGTGCCCGTGGTCATGGTCATGATGGTGGTGGTCGTGGCCATGCTTCGCCGCGTGGAGGAACTCGGGATCCACGGTGAGGATGCGCTCGAGGTCGAAGGCGCCGCGGTCGAGGATCGTGGCGAGGTCGATCTCGGAGCGCTTCGTGCGGTGGATCGTCGCGAACTTGTTGATCGAGCGGATCTGCGCCTCGACCGCCTTGAGTTCCTCCGGCGAGACGAGGTCGGTCTTGTTCAGCAGGATCACGTCCGCGAAGGCGACCTGGTCCTCGGCCTCGTGGCTGTCCTCGAGGCGCGCGGGGAAGAACTTCGCGTCGACCACCGTCACGATCGCGTCGAGCTTGGTGCGCGCGCGCACCTCGTCGTCCGAGAAGAAGGTCTGCGCGACCGGCGCGGGATCGGCGAGGCCCGTGGTCTCGATGATCATGCCGTCGAGGCGGTCGGAGCGCTTCATCAGCCCGCCGATGATGCGGATGAGGTCCCCGCGCACGGTGCAGCAGATGCACCCGTTGTTAATCTCGAAGATCTCCTCGTCGGCGTCGACGACGATGTCGTTGTCGATGCCGACCGCCCCGAACTCGTTGATGATCACAGCGTATTTCTTGCCGTGGTGCTCGGTGAGGATGCGGTTGAGCAGCGTCGTCTTGCCCGCGCCGAGATAGCCGGTCAGGACGGTCACGGGGATCTGGTCGGGCTCGCCGGTGGACATGGCTGCTTGGCTCCGCGTTGCGCGAGGACGAGCCGCCTATATAGCAGCCGCGTGGCGCCGTACCACCCGCCCGCCGCGCCTGCCGGGCATGGAACGCGCGCGGCGCGGCCTGTAGCATCCGGCCTCCATACCCGGGGAGCGACCATGGAAGCGGCCGACCTGCGCATCAGCGACGTCATCGCGCATCCGCTGCGCGCGAGGCTGCCGCAGGCGCAGCGCACCAGCCAGGGCGACTGGCCGGCCCTCGACATCGCGGTGGTCGAGGTCCGCACCGACGCCGGGATCACCGGCTGGGGCGAATGCCTCGCGCGCACCTCCTCCCCGGCCTACGCGGCGGCGGTGGAGACCATCCTGAAGCCGGTCCTCGCGGGGCGGAACCCGTTCGACGCGGCGGCGCTCTGGCGCGCCATGCGCGGCAGGCTGACCGGCCGCGCCGGCGGCATGCTGGTCGAGTCCATCGCGGGCGTGGACATCGCGCTCTGGGACATCATGGGCAAGGCGGCGGGGTTGCCGGTCCACAGGCTGCTCGGCGGCGTCGGCCGCGCCGAGGTCTTCGCCTATGCCTCCTCCATCAACTGGGGCGACGACGCGCGCGCCGAGGCCGAGACGCGGGACTGCCTGGCGCGCGGCTTCCGCGCCATCAAGGTCAAGATCGGCCAGACGCCGCGCGCGGCGATCGCGCGCGCCGAGCTGGTCCGCAAGGTCGCGGGGCCCGACATCCGCCTCAGCGTCGACGCCAACTGGGCCTTCGACATCGACGAGGCCACGGAGGTCGGCGAGGCACTGGCCGCGCTCGGCTACTGGTGGTTCGAGGAGCCGATCCCGCCCGAGGACATCGAGGGCTACCGCCTGCTGCGCCAGCGCACGAAGGTGCGGCTCGCCGCGGGCGAGAGCGACTTCGTGGCGACGCAGGCCCGCGACCTGCTGGCCACGCGCAGCGTGGGCGTGATCCAGCCCGATGCCGCGCGCGCCGGCGGCATCACCGAGACGCGCCGGATCGCCGACCTCGCCGATGCCTTCCACGTCGCCTATGCGCCGCATGTCGGCTGGTCGGGCGCGCTCTGCGCCGCGGCCAGCGTCCAGCTCGCCGCCGCGCAACCGAACTTCCTCGTCTACGAGTGCATGGTCTTCGACAATCCCCTGCGCGAGGAGCTTCTCGTGTCGCGCGTCGGCAGCCATCGCGACCTCGTCGGCGGCAACGTCGCCGTGCCGCAGGGGCCGGGCCTCGGCGTCGAGGTCGACCGCGACGCGCTGGCCCGCTTCACCGTGCGCTGACGCCCCGCGCCGTATCCCCGCCGCGGGGCGATGGCGCAAGTCAGCTTGATGCATGGGCCCGGGAATTTCGTTTTGCGGGCCGCGCGGCCGCTCCGGATGATCCACGCCTCCACGGGGACAGCGCGATCGGAGAGCGACTTGGCAAGCATCGTGCTCATGGATGGCGGCACCAGCCTCGAGCTGCTTGCGCGCTCCGCCAACAAGGCGCCGCGGCTGTGGTCGGCGGAATACCTTCTGTCCGAGCCCGACCTCGTCCGGTCGGTCCATGCCGACTACATCGCCGCCGGCGCGACCGTCGTCACGACAAACACCTATTCGGCCTCCTTCACCCGCATGTCGATGGTGATGGAGCAGGTGCGCGTGCCCCAGCTGCAGCGCCTGGCCTGCGAGCTCGCCATGTCGGCGCGCGACGCGGCCGGCCAGCGCGGCGCGGGCGTCGCGATCGCCGGCTGCCTGCCGCCGCTCAACGGGACCTATCGCCCGGACCGCGTCAGGGACTTCGCCAGCAACCGCGAGGAATACGAGCGGCTCGCCGAGCTGCAGGCGCCGCATGTCGACCTCTTCCTCTGCGAGACGATGTCGACGGCTGAGGAGGCGCGCGCCGCCGCCGCCGCCGTCGCGCCCTTCGGCAAGCCGGTCTGGATCGCCTGGTCGCTCGGCGACGACGGCCCCGAGCTGCGCTCCGGCGAGAGCGTGGCGCAGGCTAGCGCGGCGCTGAAGGGCCTGCCGGTCGCGGCCGTGCTCGCGAATTGCTGCCCGCCGGAGAGCATCTCGCGCGCGATGCCCGGGCTCGTCGCCACCGGCCTGCCCGCTGGCGGCTACGCCAACGGCTTCGTGCGCATCCCCGGCACGTTCCTGCCCGGGCGGACGCGCGAGCAGCTTGCCACGCGCACGGACCTGGATCCCGGGACCTATGCCGGCTTCGCGATGGGCTGGATCGAGGCGGGCGCGCGCATCGTCGGCGGCTGCTGCGAGGTCGGCCCCGCGCATGTCGCGCGGCTGCGCGAACGGATCGAGGAAGCCGGGCACCGGATCGTCGCGCCGGCGCCCTGAACCGCGGCCGCGCGGGCGGCGCGCGGAGCGCCGTCAGCCGCGGCGCGGCGCCAAGATCCCCTGCCCGATCTCGCGCACGTGCCTGAGCCCGACCTGGGCGAGCGCGATGCCGATGTCCTCGGCGAGCCCGTCGGCGAAGCGCGCGAGGCCCGGCGCGCCGGCCGCGCCCATCGCCCAGAGGAAGGGCCGGCCAAGCATCACGAAATCCGCGCCCGCGGCGATCGCCTTCACGATGTCCTCGCCGCTGCGCACCCCGCCATCGAGGACGAGCGGGAAGCCGGGGCCGACCGCGTCGCGGACGGCGCCCAGCGCCTCCACCGTCGCCGGGGCGCCGTCGAGCTGCCGCGCCCCGTGGTTGGAGACGTAGACCGCGTCGGCGCCCGCATCGCGGATGCGCCGCGCATCCTCCGGCGACAGCACTCCCTTGACCACCAGCCTGCCCTTCCAGCGCGCGCGCAGCCGGTCGAGGAAGTCCCAGTCGGCGCCGGTGCGCGGGGCCTTGCGGTCGTAGCCCTTGGCACCGGGCGCGGCGTCGTAGTTCGCCATCCTCGGACGCCCGGCGAGCAGCGTACCGATCGACCAGCGCGGGTGCAGCGCGAAGTCCAGGAACTGCCGCGGCCGGATGCGGAACGGCGTCTCGAAGCCGTTGCGCAGGTCGCGCGGCCGGCGGCCGAGCTTCGGCACGTCGACCGTCAGGACGAGCACCTCGTAGCCGGCGGCGGCGGCGCGATCCGAAAGGGCTAGGGCCGCGTCGACCGAACCCGTGACGTAGAGCTGGAACCAGGCATTCCCGCCGGCACGCGAGATCATCTCCTCGAGCGGCGTCGAACTCGCCGTGGAGACGCAGACCGGCATGGCGCGCATGCCCGCCTCGGCGGCGAAGGCATGGTCGGTCCCCGGCCAGGCGAGGTCGCACATCCCCATCGGCGCGATGCCGAAGGGGACGCCGTATTCGCGCCCGAGCAGCGTGGTCGTCGTGCTGCCGCCCTGGATGTCGACGAGGACACGCGGCATCAGGCGCAGCGCGCGCAGCGCCGCCTCGTTGCGCGCGAGCCCGTCCTCGGTGCCCGCGGCCCCGTCGATGAAGTCGAAGACCAGCCTGGGCTGGCGGCGCCGCGCGAGGAGGCGCGCGTCCTCCGCCGTCGGCAGCCTCGCGCTGGGGCGCGGCTCTTCCCGTCTCGTCATGCGCCAAGGCTGGGCGCCCGGCGTCGGATCGACAAGCCAAATAAGCTTCGACTATAGATGAAGCGAGCTTTGTCCATGGCCCCCACGGCGCGCCCATGAAGGATCCACGCCACCGCCGGCGCCTGCCCCTCACCGCGCTGCGGACATTCGAGGCGGCGGCGCGGCTGCAGAGCTTCAAGGAGGCGGCGCAGGAACTCGGCGTCAGCCAGACCACCGTCTCCAACCAGATCCGCATGCTCGAGCGCGAATGGCGCTGCCTGCTCTTCGTGCGCAAGACGAGGCTGGTCGTGCTGACCGAGACCGGGCTGGCGCTTGGCCGCGTCATCGCCAAGTCCTTCGACGACATCGCCCGCGAGATCGACTACCACGTCGCCAGCTCGCGCCATGCGGTGTCGCTGGCCGCGGGCGCGATCTTCGGCGCGCGCTGGCTGGCGCCGCGCCTCGACGCCTTCCGGCGCGACCTGCCGCGCATCGCGCTGTCGCTGCGCAGCGGCCGGCGCATCACCAGCCCGACCGACCTGCCCGCCTCGGTGGTCATCGACTGGGGCACCGGCGAGTGGCCAGGGCTGGAGGCAGAGCCGCTCCTCCAGGTCCGCTACGCGCCGGTGCTGAGCCCCGCGCTGGCGGAGGCCGCGGGCGGCGTGTCCTCGCCGCGCGACCTCGCCCGCCTGCCCGTGATCCACCAGCGCGACCGCTACGAGTGGGCGGCGTGGCTCGACCTCGCGGGCGTGCCCGGCCTCGCCTTCGCCGAGGAGACGATCATCGAGGATTCCAACATGGCGACGCAGGCCGCGCTCGACGGCCAGGGCGTCGTGCTCGGCACCTTCCCCTTCGTCGCGGACGAGGTGGCGGCCGGACGGCTGGTGAAGCCCTTCGACATCGAGCTCGCGCCGATGCGCCGCTACTACATCCTGACGCGGCCCGGCAGCCGCCGCCGGCCGGAGATCGAGGCGGTCTGCGACTGGCTGCAGAAGGAAGCGCGCGCCTACGCGATCGCCTGGCCCTGCACGAGGCTGGGCAGTGGCGCGCAGGAGACGCCGCCCGCGCCGTCGCTCGCCACGGCATAGGCACGGCGTCCCGGCTCGGCCGAGAAGGCGCGCGGCGGCGCCCCGCGCGCGAAGGCGACGGCGACGCCGTCCTCGATGCCGATGCCGCCAGGCAGCGCGCCGGCGGCGATGGCCGCCGTGAAGCGCGCGCGCCGCTCGGGCTCGGCGTCGTAATGCGCGCAGGC
The DNA here is from genome assembly GCA_016869915.1 of Alphaproteobacteria bacterium. Lineage (GTDB taxonomy): Bacteria > Pseudomonadota > Alphaproteobacteria > CACIAM-22H2 > CACIAM-22H2 > CAIOSQ01. Next base: position 14,676 of record VGDA01000008.1, on the reverse strand, counting down.
GCTGCCCGGAAGCAGGCCCAGGCACGCGATCGGCTCGAGGAGGCCAGCCGCGTTCCTCACCAGGGCGCGCTCGAACCAGCACGCGGCGCCGGCGCTGACGCCCGCCAGCACGACGCCGTCGCGCCCGGCGCTGGCGAAGACGTCGCCGATCCCCGCGGCGCGCCATTCGCCAAGGAGCCGCGCGGTGTCGCCCCCGCCGACATAGATCGCATCGAGGCCCGCCGCCCAGCGCGCCGCCTGCGCGGCCGTGGCACGGCGATCGAAGACCGACGCGAGGGCGACGCGCGGCGCGACGAGCGCGTGGAAATGCCCGATGCGAACCGGGTCGTCGCCCGCCGCGCTGCCGACATAGCCGATGCGCCGCACCCCGCCGGGGATCGCGCCGAGGACGAGGTCGTCGAGGCCGGGGCTGGTGGCGGATGTGAAGCCGTTGCCGCCGATCGCGATGACGAGGCGAGGCGCCATGCCTGCTCCCGGGGATCGCGCGGCAGGCCCGCCCCGCCGCGTCGGACCGGATGCTGGCATGTCGCCGCGGCCGCCATGGATGGAGTTTTCTTCATTCATCCCCCGGAGAAATTTGGCTTGTCACCCCGTCCGGGGCGACCGCACTCTCGGCCGAGAACGGGTTGTCGACGCACCGGAAATGCCGGGCGCGCGACGCATCGAACGGGAGGAACCCACGCATGAAGCGGATTCTCACCATGATCGCTGCCGCGGCGCTCGCGGCGGGCGCCACGGCGGCCATGGCGCAGCCGAAGGGGACCTTCCGCCAGGCGCACGAGGTCGGCTTCGGCGACGCATCGAGCCTCGACCCCGCCTCGCGCGGCCGCGTCTTCCAGGTCACCGAGAAGATCATGAGCCGCCTCGTGCGGCCCAGCCTCGACGGCAAGCCCTCCCCCGACCTCGCCGCCAGTTGGTCCGCCAATGCGGGCGCGACGGAATGGACCTTCAGGCTCCGGCCGAATGTCCGCTTCCACGACGGCCGGCCGCTCACCTCGGCCGACGTCGTCTACACGCTCAAGCGCATCCAGGACCCGAAGACCGACTCGCCGGTGCGCCCGACCATCGCGATGATCACGGCGATGGAGGCGGTGGATCCGCTGACGGTCAGGATGACGCTGGCGCAGCCCTTCGCCGACCTGCCGCTGCAGCTCACCGACTACCGCCTGATGATCATCCCCGACGGGTCGGGAGAGACGATCGCCAGGACCGGGATCGGCACCGGCCCGTTCAAGGTCGAGAAGTTCGACCCGCGCGGCACCACCACGCTGGTCGCCAACGCCGACTACTTCCTCGGCGCGCCCGGCGTCGAGCGCATGGAGATCATCGGCATCTCCGACGCCAATGCCAGGCTCCAGGCCCTGCTGGGCGGGCAGGTCGACTTCCTTCCCGGCCTGTCGCGCCAGCAGCGCCAGCTCGTCGAGCGCAGCAACCGCCACAAGGTCCATCGCGTCGAGACCGGCAACTGGCGCGGCATCGTCTTCAAGGCGGATTCCAAGCCCTTCGACGACCCCCGCGTGCGCAAGGCCATGCGCATGGCCGTCGACCGCAAGGCGATGCTCGAGATCGCCGTTGGCGCCGATGGCGGATCGACGGCATGCGACACGCCGGTCGGCCCGAAGGACCAGTACCGCGCGATCGACATGTCCTGCCCGCAGGACATCGCGGGCGCGAAGGCGCTCCTCGCCGCGGCCGGCTTCCCGAACGGGATCGACATCGAGCTCCTGACCAGCACGGTCGAGTCCGTGTGGCCGACCATCGCGGAGACGTTCCAGCAGCAGGTCTCCGCGGCGGGCATCCGGGTCAAGGTGACCGCGGTGCCGACCGACGGCTACTGGAACCAGGTCTGGCGCAAGCGCGACGTCGTGATGACGCGCTGGAACGAGCGTCCGGCCGACTCGGCGCTTAACGAGATCTACCGCACCGCCGCGCCGTGGAACGAGTCGTTCATCAGCGACCCACAGCTGGACGCGATCCTCGACGCCGCGCGCCGCGAGCTCGACTTCGACAAGCGCCGGGCGCTCTACGTCGACGCGCAGAAGCGCCTGTCGGAGAACGGCAGCACGCTCGTCGCCTTCCACGTCACCGACTATGTCGGCGCGACGGCGCGCGCGCGCGACATCGACGCGGTCGAGAACTTCTCGATCCGCTGGCACCTCGTGAAGGTCGACTGAAGACGGCCAGGGGCGTCGCCGGCCGGGTCCGGCGGCGCCCCCGCTCCCTCCATCCTCCCACCCATGATCCGGCTCCTCCTCCGGCGGCTCGCGCTCGGCCTCGGCACGGTCGCCCTCGTCTCGGCGATGATCTTCGCGGCGGTGGAGGCCCTGCCCGGCGACGCCTGCACCGCGATCCTGCAGCGCGACGCCTCGGGCCAGAGGCTCGAGAACTGCCGGCGCGAGCTGGGCCTCGACCGACCGGCGGTCGCCCGCTACCTCGACTGGGCCGCAGGCGCGCTGCGCGCTGACCTCGGCACCTCGGCGCATAATGGCAAGCGCATCGCCAGCCTCGTCGGCGACCGCCTCGCCAACACGCTCCTGCTCGCGGGCTGCACCCTCGCGCTCGGCGTGCCGCTCGCCCTGCTGCTCGGCGTGCTGACCGGGTTGCGGCGCGACGGCGCGTCCGACGTCGTCCTCTCCGCCGGCGCCATCTTCGCGATGACGATCCCGGAATTCGTCTCGGCGACGGTGCTAATCTTCGTCTTCAGCATCTGGCTCGACCTCGTGCCGGGGATCGTGACGGTCTCGGCAAGCGCGCCCGCCACCGCCTTCTTCCCGGGCATCGTCCTGCCCGTGGTCGTCCTCACGATGGTGATGACCGCGCATGTCCTGCGCACGGTGCGCTCGAGCGTGATCGAGACGCTGGAGAGCGACTACGTGCAGATGGCGCGGCTCAAGGGCGTGCCCTACTGGCGCATGGTCCTGCGCCACGTGCTGCCCAACGCGCTGCTGCCGGCGATCAACGTGGTCGCGCTCACCATCGCCTGGCTGCTCGGCGGCGTCGTCGTGGTCGAGAAGGTCTTCAACTATCCCGGCCTCGGCCACTACATGATCGACGCGATCTCGGACCGCGACCTGCCCGTGGTACAGGCGATCGCGCTCATCCTCGCCGCGGTCTACGTGGGCGTGAACCTCGCCGCCGACATGCTGACGATGGTCCTGAACCCGCGGCTGCGCACGCTGCGCGCGAGGAACGGATGACCCGCGGGGCCTCGCGCTGGCGCGGCGTCGCGCGCAGCCTCTTCTCGCGGCCGTCGGGCGCGATCGGCGCGACGCTGGTGCTTGCCCATGTCGCGCTCGCCGTGGCGAGCCCGTGGATCGTCCCCTACGACTTCAAGGCGATCAGCGCGGCGATGATCCTGGACGCGCCGAGCGTGGCGCACTGGCTGGGCACGGACCAGCTCGGCCGCGACGTCCTCACGCGCACCGCGATGGGCGGCCGCCAGGCGATCGTCGTGACCGCGATCGCCACGCCGCTCGCGGTCGCATGGGGCGGCATCCTCGGCATCTGGCTGGGCCTCGCCGGGGGGCGGCTCGACGACGTGCTCATGCGCGTGGTCGATGCCTTCCTGTCGTTGCCCTGGATCCTGAAGATGCTGCTGATCATCGTCACCTTCGGGGCGGGGATCGGCGTGCTCGTGCCGACCCTCGCCTTCTTCTACGGCATCCCCGTGATCCGCATCGCGCGCGCCGCGACCCATGGCGTCGTGGCGCGCGACTACGTGCTCGCCGCGCGCGCGCGCGGCCATGGTCGCCCCGCCATCATCCTGCGCGAGATCCTGCCCAACGTGCTCGACGCGCTGATGGTCGAGGGCGCGATGCGCTGGTCCTGGATGCTGCTCGCCTTCTCCTCGCTCTCCTTCCTCGGCTTCGGCGTGTCGCCGCCGACGCCCGACTGGGGGCTGATGATCGCCGACGCGCGCAGCTTCATGGCGATCGCGCCCTGGGCGGGGCTCGCGCCCGTTGTCGCGCTGAGCTCGCTCATCGTCGGCATCAACCTCGCCGCCGACGCCCTCGCCAAGGCGCTGGGCGTCGACCGCGCCGCCGCGCCGGTCCACTGACATGGGCGAGCCCCCGCTGATCCAGGTCTCCGCCCTGCGCGTCGGCTTCGCGTCCCGCTCCGGCCGCGTCGTCGAGGTGCTGCGCGGCGTCGACCTCGAGGTGCGACGTGGCGAGACCGTGGGCATCGTCGGCGAGAGCGGCTCAGGCAAGAGCACGCTGCTCCTCGCGGCGATGGGCTACCTGAAGCGCGGGCTGCGCACGATCGAGGGCAGCGCGCGCTTCGACGGCACGGACCTCCTGTCCCTGCCGCGCCACGAGCTCGAGCGCATCCGCGGCCGGCGCCTCGCCCTCATCCCGCAGAACTCGGGCCAGTCCCTGACGCCGAACCTGCGCATCGAGGCGCAGGTCGCAGAGGTGCTGCGCCTGCATGGCACCCGGCCCGCCGGCCAGAACCGCGAGCGCGTGCGCGAGCTGCTCGCGCAGGTCCGCCTGCCCGACCCCGACGCGATCGCGCGGCGCTACCCGCACGAGCTCTCCGGCGGCCAGCAGCAGCGCGTCGCCATCGCGATGGCGCTGGCCGGAGAGCCGGAGGCGCTGCTGCTCGACGAGCCGACGACCGGCCTCGACGTGACCACGCAGGCGCATGTCCTCGACCTGCTCTCGGACCTCGCCGCGCAGCTCGGCACGACCATGGTCTATGTCAGCCACGACCTCGGCGCGATCGCCCGCGTCTGCGCGCGCGTGGCGGTGATGTATGGCGGCGAGATCGTGCTCGACGGCGATGCGCGGCGCGTGCTCGTCGAGCCCGCGCATCCCTATGCGCGCGGCCTGCTGGCCTCGATCCCGCGCCTGGCGGGCGGCGCCCTGCCCGCCGCGCTCGAGGGCCGCCCGCCCGAGCCCGGCGGCGCCGGCCCCGGCTGCGCCTTCGCGGATCGCTGCGCGCTGGCCATCGACGCCTGCCGCACGACGCGGCCCGCGCTCGCCGCGCGCCCCGACGGCACGCTCGCGCGATGCCTGCGCCCCGACGCCGTCGCCGATCTCGCGCCCCGCGCAGGCGCGCGCGCGGCCCCCGACGCGTCGACGCACGACCGCGGGCAGGCACTCGCGCTCTCGCGCCTCGCCGTGAGCTATGCGCGCCAGGGCCTGGTGGACCAGCTGCTCGGCCGCCCCGCCGGCGGCCCGCGCACCGTCGACGGCATCGATCTCGCCCTGCGCGAGGGCGAGGCCGTCGCGCTGGTCGGCGAGTCCGGCAGCGGCAAGTCGACGATCCTCAAGGCGATCGCCGGCCTCGTCCCGCGAGCCGACGGCACCATCGCGCTCGGCGATGGCATCGCGCTCGCGCCGGACGTCGCGCGCCGCGGACCGGGCGAGCTGCGCGCGGTGCAGCTCGTCTTCCAGAACCCCGACGAGAGCCTCAACCCGCGCCACGACGTGGCGACGATCCTCGCGCAGCCGCTCGGCCTCTATTTCGGCCTGTCGGGCGAGGCGCTGCGCCGGCGCAGCGTCGAGCTCCTCGAGCAGGTCCGGCTCGGCGCCCACTACCTCGACCGCCTGCCGGCGCAGCTCTCCGGCGGCGAGAAGCAGCGCGTGGCCATCGCGCGCGCCTTCGCGGCCGCGCCGCGCGTCGTGCTCTGCGACGAGGTGACCTCGGCGCTCGACGTCTCGGTGCAGGCGGCGGTGCTGGCGCTGCTCGACGCGCTGCGGCGCGACAGCGGCACGACCTTCGTCTTCGTCTCGCATGACCTCGCCGTCGTGCGCGCGATCGCCGACCGCGTCGCCGTGCTCTACCAGGGGCGGATCTGCGAGCTCGGGCCCGTCGGCGCGGTCTACGCGTCGCCGTCGCATCCCTACACCGAGGCGCTGATGGCCGCGGTGCTGGACCCGGTGCCCGGCGCGCGCCCGCGCCTGCTCGCCGACGACGTGCAGGAGAGCGCCCCGCCCGCGCAAGGCTGTCCCTTCCAGCGACGCTGCCATCGCCGCGTCGGCGACATCTGCGCGACCGACGCGCCGCCAGCGCGCGAGGCCGGCGACGGCCATGTCATACGCTGCCACATCCCGGTCGAGGAGTTGCGGGCGCTGCAACGCGCGGAGGCGCCAGGCCATGGCCGGCGCTGATCCCGCCGCGGGCGTGGCGAGCAAGCTCGACTTCGACGGGCCGCGCATCCTCGTCCCGGTCGCGGAGGCGATCGCGCTGGTCGCCGCGATCCTGCGCGCCTCGGGCTTCCCGGCCGACATCGCGCAGGAGGTCGCCGGGCACCTGGCGGACGCCGACCTGTGCGGCGTCGAATCCCACGGCACGATTCGCGTGCTGCAATACGCGGAACAGGCGGCGTCCGGCTACCTGCGCGCCGACGCCGTCGCGCGGCTCGTGCCGGCGGCGGAGCGCGGCTGGCCCTGGGTCGATGGCGGCGGCGGGATCGGCATCCCGGCCATGCGCCTCGCGGTCGACGACGCCACCGACCAGGCCCTGCGCGACGGCATCGCGGTGCGCGCGCTGCGCGAGGCCGGCCATACCGGGCGCATCGGCGCCTTCGCCGAGCGCGCGGCGGAGCGCGGCGCGCTCGCCATCGTCATCGGCGGCGGCGGGCGCAAGAACTGGCGCCAGGCGGCGCCCCATGGCGGGCGCAAGGCGCTGCTGCCCACCAATCCCTACAGCCTGGGCATCCCGGGCGGCGATCGCGGGCCGGCGGTGATCGACTTCGCGACCTCCATGATCGCCGGCGGATGGCTGCATTCGGCGCGCGCGGCGGGCGCGCTCGTCCCAGCGGGAGCGATCATCGACAGCGAGGGCAGGCCCAGCCGCGATCCCGCCGCCTATTTCGCGGGCGGCGCGATCCTGCCCAAGGGCGGGCCCATGGGCTACGGCATGGCCGTGATGGCGGAGCTCGTCTGCGAGGCGATGCTCGGCCCCGCGACGACGGAGTGCAACTGGCTGGTGCTGGCGCTCGACACGTCGCGCTTCGGCGCGCCGGCGCGCATGCGCGAGATGGCGGAGGAGATGCTGGCCGAGCTGCGCGACTGCCCGCCCGCGCCAGGCTTCGCGCGCGTCGAGGTCCCCGGCGAGCGCGAGCGCGCGCTGCGCGCCGCCAACCTGCCGCGTGGCATCTCGCTGCCCGAGCGCACGCTGGCGAGCATCCGCGCGCTCGCCGCCCGCCTCGGCGCGTGAACCAAACTCTCTCCTGAACGTGATTCTCTCCAGAGCAGAAATCCCAAGAGGGGATTTCTGCTCTGGAGAGTTTTTCCTGGAGAGCTCTTATCCCAGGAGCGTTTTTCCTCAACCCAGCAGCGGCCGGACGCGCGCGGCGAGGTCGTCCATCGCCTTCTGCGGCGTCTTCATGCCCAGCACGGCGGCCTCCGCCTCCTCCTTGAAGAAGTCGGCGGCGCGCTGCGACTGGTCGAAGGCCGGCATCGGCGCGCGCGCGACGAGCAGCACCTTCTTCTCCTCCTGCGCGTAGGAGAGCTTCTCCTTCACGCGCGCGTCCTCGTAGGCCGAGGCGCGCACCGGCCCGTTGCCGTTGATCGCGGCCATGACCGTCGATTCCTTCGACGACATCGCGCGGATCAGCTCCCAGGCCTGCTCCTTGTTGCGGGCGTTCCTCGGGATGCCCATGCCCCAGAACTCGACCTTCGCCGGCGCGACCTCGTACTTGCCGAGGAGCTCGCGGCTGACCGGTATCGGGATGGTGCGGATCTTGCCCGCGAACTGGGACTTCGTTGGATCGTTGTAGATCTGCGTTCGCCCCATCGAGGCGTAGTTGATGGCCGCGCGGCCGGTCTGCATCCAGGTCGCGACCTCCTCGGTCTGGATCGAGGCGAAGTTGCGCGGGAAGGCGCCGGCGAGGAAGAGTTCGCGCAGCACCGTCAGCGCGCGGACCATCGGCGGCTCGTTGGCGGCGAACTTCATGTCCGGCGTGATGAACTCCCCGTCCCATGCGCGCGCGAGGTCGATGACGTTGGGATAGGTCACGCCGGGCACGACGAAGCCCACCACTGGCGTGCCGTTGGCGCGCGTGTATGTGCAGCGCTTCGCCATCTCGATGAGTTCCTCCACCGTCTTCGGCGGGCCCGAGAAGCCGCGCTCGGCGAGGATCTCCTCGTTGTAGTGCATGCCCGAGGAGGCATGGCGATAGGCGATCGCGACGAGCTGCCCGCCGACCTTGAAGCCGGAGACGAGGCCGGGGAAGACGTCGCCCGGGTCCTCGATCGGCGCCCTCGCCATCCACGGGTCGAGCGGCTCGAACAGGCCCGCCGCGCGCGGCGTGATCTGGGTGTTGAGCAGGAAGGCGACGTCGACCGAGGTCTCGCGCAGGCTGGTCTCGCGCAGAACGCGCTCCCAGAGCGGGCCGGTGTCGAAGGTCACCCATTCGACGGCGATGCCGGAGCGCGCGGTGAAGGCCTTCGTGATGTCCCCGCCCTGGCTGCCGGTCGCCACGGTCTGGTGCACGCGATGGCCGAAGACGCTGAGCTTCTGCGGCGACTGCGCGGCGGCCGGAAGCCCGGCGGCGGCAAGCGCCGCGGCGGATCCGAACACCCCGACCCGGAGCGTGTCGCGACGGTTCATGTCCATGGTCTTTCCTCCCACTTGGCGTTTCCTCGGGATTTCACAGGTCGCTGGCGAGATGCGCAAGGCAGTCGCCGGGCGCCACGAGGCTGGAGACGCGCCGGCAGACCAGCACCCCATCCCCGGCGAAGTGCAGCTCGCGCGGCGCGCGCTCGGGCTCCTCCGGGAAGTGGATCCTCCCGGCCAGCTGCCCGCGCATGACCACGTCGCCGAGCTCGAAGGCAGGCTCGAACAGCCCGCGCACCGGCGCGTAGACATAGTGCTCCGCCCCCGCGACGCGCATCATCCGCGTCGGCGCGGCGACCGGCGGCGCGTCGTCGACCACGCCGAGATGGGCCAGGAAGCGACGCACGCCGTCGTCGGCGATCGCCTGGCTCGAGGGGCGCGTGGTGCCGCCGCCGCCGATCTCGGTCGAGAAATGCACGTGGCCCGCCGCCAGCGCCGTCGCCGACATCGAGTTGTTGGTGAGCGGGTTCTCGACGAGGATCGCGCGCGGCGCGCCGAAGGCCTGGAGCGCGGCACGCTGGCGCGCGCGCAGGCCGGGATCGGCGGGCAGTCGCGCATAGGCGCAGGGCAGGTAGTCCAGCGACGAGCCGCCGGAATGGATGTCGATGCTCGCCTGCGTCATCGGCACGAGCACGCTGGCGACGTAGCTGGCGATCTGCTCGGTGACCGTGCCGTCCGGATCGCCGGGGAAGACCCGGTTGAGGTTGCCGCCATCGATCGGCGACGTCCTCCGGCCGGCCGCCGCCGCCGGCAGGTTCATGCGCGGCAGGACGATGACGCGCCCGCGCAGCCGCGCGGGGTCGAGCTCGCGGACCAGCTTGAGCAGCGCGATCTGGCCCTCGTACTCGTCGCCATGGTTGCCCGCGGTGAGAAGGACGGTCGGTCCCTCGCCGCCCCTGATCACGGCGATCGGGATCGGGATCCAGCCATAGGCGCTCTCGTGGACGGAATTGGGCAGCCGCACATGGCCGACGCGCCGGCCCGGCGCCTCGAGGTCGATGTCGGCGCGCAGCGGCGAGGTCCTGGTCGTCATCGCTGGCCTCCGAGGGCATCGACGTTCGCGAAGAGGCCCGGCGTGCCGCCGGAATGCAGGAACACGACATGCCCGCGCGCGGCGAAGCGACCGTCGCGCAGGCAGGCCGCGAGGCCGGCCATCGCCTTGCCTGTATAGACCGGGTCGAGGACGAGCCCCTCGCTGCCGCCAGCGAGGCGCACGGCGGCGACCGCCTCCGGGCTCGGCTTGCCATAGGCCTCGCCGACGAAGCCGTCGATCATGTCGAAGTCGCCCGCCTCGAGCGCGGGGCCCGGCCCGAGCAGCGGCAGCGCGCGCGCCGCCGCCTCGACGACCCATGGCACGAGCCGCGCGGCGGGCTGCTGGACGGAGATGCCCGAGACGCGGCAGCGACGCCCTGCGCGCTTCAGCCCGAGCGCGAGCCCCGCGAGCGTGAGGCTGGAGCCGCAGGCGAGGACGAGCCGGTCCGGGTCGATGCCCTGCGCCGCGAACTGCGCGTCGAGCTCGAGCGCGCCGCCGACCCAGGCCGCGACGCCGAGCCCGGCGCTCTCCCCGGGCAGGTGGATGACATGCGGGCGACGGCCGCGCGCGCGCAGCTCGGCGGCGAGCGCGTCGAGCGCCTCCTTCGCGCGCGGGTCCCAGGGATCCTTAACGTCGAGGAACCTGACCTCCGCGCCGAAGAGCCGGTCGAGCAGGAGGTTGCCGCCCTCGACCGGCGGCGGGGCGCCGCGCAGCAGCAGCGCGCAGTGGATGCCGAGCTTCGCCGCGGTGCCCGCGAGGGCGCGGCAGAAATTCGACTGCTGCCCAGCCGTCGTGACCACCGCGTCGCAGCCGCGCGCGCGAGCATCGGCGAGCAGCAGCTCGAGCTTGCGGACCTTGTTGCCGCCGAGGGCGGGGCCGGAGAGGTCCTCGCGCTTCACGTGCAGCGCGGCGACGCCGATCGCGGCGGCGAGGCGCGGCGCGGGCTCGAGCGGCGTCGGGAAGACGCCGAGGTCGATCGAGGGCACGCCCGGCAGGATGGAGGAAAGCTTCCCATTCATGTCCGGATTGCAGGTTTCACGTAGCTTAGCTACAAAGAGGCCGAGGGGGATAGCGATCATCTTGCCCATGCCGAGTTCGTCCGCCGACGACACGCTCTCCGCGCTGGCGCGCGCGACCCTGCGCCCGGCGGAACGGCGCGTGGCCGACATCGTAGCCGAGCGCCGGCGCGAAGTATCCGGCATGTCGATCGCCGAGCTCGCGGCGACGGCCGGGGTGAGCGAGCCCACGGTGCTGCGCTTCTGCCGCGCCGTCGGGAGCGCCGGCTTCCCCGAGTTCAAGCTTCGGCTCGCCGAGGGCCTCGCCTCGGGCACGCCCTACCTGCACCGCGACGTCGCGATCGACGACCCCTTCGACGTCGTCGTCGACAAGATCTTCGATTCGACCCAGCGCGCCCTCGCCGACCTGCGCCGCACGCTCGACCGCAAGGCGCTCGCGCGCGCCGTCGCCACCCTCGCCAAGGCGCGTCGGATCGAGTGCATCGGCGCGGGCACCGGCAGCTCCATGGCCTACGACGCGCAGATGAAGCTCATGCGCCTCGGCGCCCCGGCCGCATGGCACCCGGACAGCCATGCGCAGACGATCGCCTGCGCCGGGCTCGGCGGCGGCGATGTCGCGCTCGTCTTCGCGATCCAGGGCAACGCGCGCGAGCTGCTGCGCGCCGCACGCGCGGCGCGGCAGGCCGGCGCGCGCGTGGTCGGCATCGCGCGCGCCGGCGCGCTGCTTGCCGCGGACTGCGACGTCTTCGTCGCGGTGGAGACCGCCGAGAACACGGAGATCTACGTCCCCTCCCAGTCGCGCATCGCCGTCCTGGCCGTCGTCGACATGCTCGCGACGGCGCTGATGGCGCGGCTCGGGCCGCCCGTGCTCGAGCGCCTGCGGCGCGCGAAGCAGAGCGTGCAGGAGGCGCGGGACGGCGACGCGCGTGGACCCGCGGGAGCGAGGTCGCGCGGCCGCCGGCGCGGGACGCGGCCATGAGCGGCTGGCGCGCCGGGCCGGCGCAATGGGCAATGGTCGCCCCGGTGCAGGCGCTGCTCGTCGGCGTGATCTTCCTGCCGAGCCTCTACGTGTTCTGGCTCAGCCTGAACAAGTCGAGCTTCGGCGTCGACCCGACCTTCGTCGGGCTCGCGAACTACGCGGAGATCCTCTCCGACCCGTATTTCTGGCGCGCCTTCCGCAACACGGTCGTCGTCGTGCTGGTGGTGGTCCATCTCGAGCTGCTGCTCGCGCTGGGGGCCGCGCTGCTCTTCGCGGGCGGCGTGCCGGCGCGGCGCACGATGATCGCCATCATGCTCGCCCCCTACGCGATCAGCGAGGTCGCGGCGGTCGTCATGTGGCGCTTCATGATGGACCCGCAGATCGGCATGGTCAGCCGCGCGCTCGCCGCGCTCGGGCTGCCGACGCTGGAATGGGCCGTGGAGCCGGCGCATGGCCTGCTGCTTGCGGGCCTGCTCAGCGTCTGGCTGCACCTGCCCTTCACCTTCCTGATCCTGTACTCCGCGCGCCTCGCCCTGCCCGGCGACCTCTACGAGGCCGCGCGCATCGACGGCGCCAGCGCGTGGCAGCAATGCCTGCGCATCACCCTGCCGCTGCTCGTGCCGGCGATGCTGGTGGCGATGCTGTTCCGCTACGTCTTCGCCTTCCGCCTCTTCTCGGAGATCTGGCTGATCACGCAGGGCGGCCCGGCGCGGCAGACCGAGGTGATGGCCGTCTACCTCTACCTCGAGGCGTTCCGCTACAACGAGTTCGGCCTCGCCGCCGCGACGGGCTGGCTGATGGTCGTCGCCTCGCTGCTGCTCGCCATCCCCTACCTGCGGCAGATGTACAAGCGGATGTTCGCGCCGGAGGGCCAGGCATGACGCGGCCGCTTCACGTGCGCCTGCTGCGGCACCTCGCGCTCGCCATGCTCGTCGCGTGGTCGGCCTTCCCGATCGCGCTCGTCGTCGCCTCGTCCTTCAAGCCGGCGCGGGACATATTCGTGCACCCGCCGCGCTGGCTCTTCATGCCGACCCTCGAGAACTACGCCGGCCTCGTGAAGCGCTGGCCCGACTTCTTCCACCACCTCGCCAACAGCGCCATCGTGGCCGCGGGCGCGACGCTTCTCGCCGTGTGCGCCAGCGCGCTCGCCGCCTACGCCTATTCGCGCTGGCGCTCGCGCGCGCTCACGGCCTCAGCCTTCTCGATGATCTTCATCCGGCTGATCCCGCCGATCGTGATCACGCTGCCGCTCTTCCCGGCGGTCAACGAGCTGGCGCTCAACGACACGCACCTGGTGCTGGTCCTGCTCTACGCGACCTTCTTCGTCTCGCTGGGGACGCTGGTGCTGCGCGCCTTCGTCGACCAGATCCCGCGCGAGCTCGACGAGGCCGCAATGGTCGACGGCGCCAGCCCCTTCGGCGTGTTCCGCCGCGTGATCCTGCCGCTCTGCGCGCAGGGCATGGTCGCGGTCGGCGTCTTCGTCCTGGTCTATGCGTGGAACGAGTTCCTCTTCGCCTTCATCTTCACGACCACGAAGGCGAAGACCGCGCCGCTGACCCTGTCGGAGATGACGGGCGCGATCGACGGCGTCGAGTGGGGCGTGCTCTTCGCCGCCACGACGCTGCAGCTCGCGCCGATCGTCGCGATCGTCGTCGCGGCGCAGAAATACCTGATCGCCGGCCTCACGGCCGGCGCCACCAAGGGCTGAAGGGCCGGGAGGGAAGACGCGATGTCCGACATGCTGCGAGACCTGAGGCTGGCTGATCCGGCGCTCAGCCGCTTCGACCCGATGCGCCGCATCATCTGCCTGGACGACTTCGACCGCGGCTTCTGCGGCTGGACCCAGCTCGTGGGCAACTACGAGCACACGCTCGATTCCATGAACCCGAGCTACCAGCAGCACACGCAGCCGCAGCTCTCCACCGTGACGCACTGGGACAACGGCACGCATGGCGGCTGGGACGGGACCTACGCGCTGAAGGTCCAGACGCGGCCGCGCAAGGGCGCGCGCAACGTCGCGATCAAGCGGCTGACCTTCCGCAGGCCCTGCCCGATCCGGCTGGAGTTCTACTTCACGTTCAAGCCGGAGGCGACCGAGCTGCGCCTGTCGGAGACGGACGTGCGCTCGGTCGGGTTCCTCTACGACCTGCAGGATCCCGCGGAGGGCGGCCACCGCGTGATGCCGCATATCCGCTTCCTCAACGCGCTCGACGGCAAGCACCTGCAGAAATGGCAGTTCAAGCGCGTGACGACGGAGGTGAAGCCGCTCGGCACCGAGGGCAAGACGGTCACCCACGACCACCTCGCGCCCGATGGCTGGGAGGACCTGCCAGGCGGCCACCAGAAGCTCTGCTACAACGAGATCCCGACCAAGGTGAACTGGCACTACGCGCGCTTCGACTTTGACCTCGCGGCGATGCGCATGCTGGAGTTCCAGTGCAATGACCGGGTCTACGACCTCTCGGGCGTCGGCCCGATCGTCATGCCGGCGATGCGAAACCTCTGGTGCATGCTCAACATCGCCTTCTTCGCCGAGACGGACGCCGACAAGCGCGCGCTCTCCTACATCGACTCCGTCTGCCTCTCCGGGGAGTTCTGACCATGCTTCCGCACAACGCCACCGCGGTCGTCGCCCGCAACGAGACCTGGACCGGGAAGTCCGCCAGCGAGCCCTACGAGTGCGGCTGGGCGCGCGAGGCCATCGTCTTCCTGCGCGCGCTGGACGCGCCTCGCAGGATCGGCAGGACCCGCGCGCGGATCGAGATCTCGCCCGACGGGCTACGCTGGGTGCCGTCCGGCGCCAGCTTCGCGATGCCGACGCGGCGCGACCAGGTCGCCTTCGCGCCGGTCTCGCATTTCGGGAACTGGCTGCGCGTCGCGGTCGATCTGCCGCGCGGCGCATCCGCGAAGGTGCTCGTGACGATCCACATGAAGGCCTGAGGAGCGGACGGCGCGGCTCCGGCCCGGGCGCGCGCGGCGGCCCCGCGGGCGGGTGCGATTCCGCCCTTGAAAAACATCCCCGGTTAAATAGATGCTTCGCGCCCCGCCGCCCCGAGGCGTCGGAAAAGCATCCGCGTATCAGG
>VGDA01000007.1 GCA_016869915.1 Alphaproteobacteria bacterium | reverse complement strand
CAGTTCACCCCGGAAGCCCCGGCCATCAGCCGAGGCGCAGCAGCGGCACGGCGGCGGCCGCGAGGAGCACCGCCGCGACGCGCAGGCGATCGAAGGGCTCCTTGAGCCAGAACACCGCGATCAGCAGCGCGAAGACGGCCGAGGTGTCGCGCAACGCCGCCGCCGGCGCGATCGGTCCCTGGTCCCAGACCCAGAGGATGAGCAGGTAGGAGGCCATAGAGGCGAAGCCCGAGGCCACCGTCACCACGGGGAAGCTCGCGACAAGCTGGACCGGGTTGCCGAGATGGCGCTGGCGCCAGGCCATCACCGCGCCATTCGCGATCGAGGCGAGGCAGCCATAGGCAAGCGCGGACTGCGCCGCGCGCACGCCCTGCGCGTCGCACAGGACGTAGAGCGCGATGCAGATGCCCGAGGCGATGGTCCAGGTAAGGCCGCGCGCGGGGATGCCGCGCTCGCCACACGCGCTCGCCGCGAGCAGCGCGAGCGACGACGCGATCATCGCCACGCCCGCGATCGCCGCCGGGCCCATGCGCTCGCCCAGGAGCAGCGCCGCCATCGGCAGGACGATCATCACGGAGACGGCGCGGCCGACCGGGTAGACGACGCCATAGCCCGCGGCGTCGTAGGCCCGCAGCATCGTCGCGACAGCGAAGGCGTTCACCGTCGACGAGAGCGCCACCCATTTGAGCGACGCTGCATCCGGCAGGCCGGTCCAGGCGAGGATGGGCACGGAGACGACGGCAGCCATGATCATCTGTCCGGCCATCGCCTCCGCGGGGCGCGGCGTCGCCTTGACCGCGGCGTTCCACGCCGCGTGCAGGAACGCGCTCGCAAGCGCAGCAGCAACAAGGACCCCGTCCATCCGCCCCCTTCGCGCGCGCCCGGCCGGGCCGACGCGCGAGGCGCGACGATACAGGCCTCAGGCGAGCTCGCGCACCAGCTTGTTGAAGATCGCGTGGGCGAAGTCGACGCGGTCGCTCGCGGTCATGACGAAGGCGCCCGGGCCGCCGATGACGTTGTCCTCGTAGTGCTGGCGCAGGTTGCGCGGGCCCATGAAGGCCTGCGAGCCCTCGGCCTGGATGGCGAGGGCGTTGATCGTGATGCCCGCGGCCAGCGCGCGGTCGCGCGCCACCGGCGCGGGGATGGTGCTGCGCATGTCCGGCCCGTCGCCGGCGAGGTCGATGGTCGCGCGCGGCGCGCGGAAGGGCGCGGCGCGGATCCAGTCGGTGGCCGAGGCCAGCGCGTCGCCGATCGCGTTCCAGGTCTGCGGCGGGCGCGGCGCCGCGACCAGCCGGTCCGCGAAGGCGCCGGCGTCGTCCTCCCCCGCGATCCGCGTCCAGGGCAGGATCAGCTGCGCGCCGCCGGGCGAGCCCCACTCGCCATAGGCGACGGCGATCGGCCCGCGCAGGGCACGCAGCACCTGCGGGTGCTCGATCGCGCTCGCCGTGCCCTCGCGCTGCAGCCTGTATTCCTCCTCGTCGATCGAGCCGGAGCCGTCGTTGAGGAGCACGAGGAGGAGCTCGACATCCGCGCCGGCGGCAAGGCCCTGCTGGCCGGCGGCGACCGTCGCCAGGCCAAGCATGCCTGCACCGAGCCGGCGGCGAGAAAGGGATCGGGCGTGCCTGGCGTCCATGACCACGACTATGGAGGGACGCGCCCCGATGGCAAGCCCGCCCGACTCAGTCGAGCGCCAGCGTCCCCCTGGCATCGAGCGCCAGCCCCGGGGCGTCGGGCCGCGCGGCGGCCAGCGCGACCGGATGCGCGATGTAGAGCCAGGGAGGATTCTCCCCGAGGCGCCGCAGGCAGGCCGCATAGGCTGCCTCGCGCGCGTCGTCGCCGACTGCCTCGCCGGCTGCGGCGACGAGCTGCTGCACCCGAGCGTCGTGGTAGCCCTGCCACCACACCGCGCGCTTCTCGCTCGATATCTTGTCGTCGAGCACCCGGAACGTGCTGTTGGGCGAGGAATCGAAGATCGCGAGGTCGCCGATGCGCTTGCGCCCGACCTGGCGCGCGTATTCGGGCCGGTCCGCCTCGACCTCGATCGCGACGCGGAAGCCGATGCGCTCCAGCGCGTCCGCGACGAAGCGGCTGATCGCGGGCGCGCGCTCCGGCAGGAAGTTGGGCGTGCGCATCAGCAGGTCGCGCGGCCCGCCCAGGGCATCGACGATCCGCCGCGCGCGATCCGGGTCGAAGGCGAAGGGCGGCAGGCCACTGCCCGCCATGCCCAGGTGCGCCGGGCTCACGATCGTCGTCGACGGGACGGCGAGGCCGCGGAAGACGTCGCGCACGAGCGCTTCGCGGTCGATGGCGAGGTTGGCCGCGACGCGGGCCTCCGGCGCCGCGAAGGCCCCCGCCGCGCAGTTCAGGTAGTACATGACCGAGAGCGTGCTGGTGGCGGCGAGCCATCGCCACGGCGCCTCGCGCGCCGGCGGCTCCTCCATGTGGTCGAGTTGCATCGCGATGTCCGCGCGCCCCGAGCGCAGCCGGTCCCATCTTTCCGCCGGGTCCGGCACGGCCTCGAGCACGACCCGGCTCGCGCCCATGCCCCCGGCTCCATTCGCCTCGAGCACCGCCCGGACGCCGGGCTCGAGCTCGACGATGCGATAGGGCCCGGTGCCGAGCGTCGCGCGACCATCCGGCGCCAGCCTCGGGAGCTGGAACTCGGAGAAGACGTCGAGGATGTCGGCGAAGGGATGCTCGCTCTCGACGAGAACGGTCCGCGCATCGGGCGCCGTCAAGCGCGTGCGCGCAAGATAGCGGGCGTAGGAGGACCTCATCCCGAACCCGTCGATGGAAGCCTGCATCGCCGCGACGAAGTCGAGGACATGGCCGGCCTCGACGGGCGTGCCATCATGGAAGGCCGCCCCGTCGCGGATCGCGAAGCGCCAGCGCCGCCCCTCCGCGTCGTGGCTCCAGTACGAGAACAGCGCCGGCCGCGCGCGGCCCCTGTCCCAGGCGACGAGCGGCTCGAAGACGAAGCGCCTGAGCGCGAGCGCGCTCGTGTCGTCGGTGACGCGCGCCGCGGGCGGCTCCTCGACCTTGGCAAGGGCGATCACGAGGCTGGACATGAACGGGGCTCCGGGTCGTTCGGCTGGCGGCCGGCCGCGAAGGCTGGCGGGGCGCTCAGCGCCTGGGGATGTCGGCGGCGACGAGGTCGCGCAACTCGTCGGTCACTTCCGGGCGCACGCCGAACCAGAGCTCGAACCCGCGCACCGCCTGGCGCAGCAGCATCTCGAGCCCGTTGGAGGTGCGGAAGCCCCGGCGCTGCGCGGCGTCGAGCAGCGGCGTCACCAGCGGCACGTTGACCGCGTCGCCCACCACGCTTCCCTCCGGCATCGGCGAGAGGTCGATGTCGAGCGCGTCCTTGCCGACCATGCCGATCGAGGTCGCGTTGGCGAGGATCCGCGTCTCGCGCAGCAGGCGCGGAAGGTCCTCCCACGTGGCGGGATGGATCGCGGAGCCGAAGCGCGCGCGCATCTCCTCGGCCCTGGCGCGGGTGCGGTTCACGACATGGATCTCCGCGATCCCGCGCTCGAGGAACCCGTAGGCGATGGCGCGCCCGGTGCCGCCCGCGCCGAGCACGACCGCCGAGCGCGACAGCCGGTCCCATCCGGGCGCGGAATGGTCGAGCGCGTCGATGAAGCCCTCGACGTCGGTGTTGGTCGAGCGCAGCGCGCCGCCATCGAGCCAGAGCGTGTTCGCGGCCCCGACCGCGCGGGCGCGCGCATCGGGCTCCGAGAGCGCGAAGGCCGCGTCCTTGTGCGGCATGGTGACGTTGGCGCCGACATAGCCATGCGCCGCGAGGTCGCGGACGAAGGCGGCGAAGGCCTCGGGCGCGTGCTCCTCGATGCGGTAGTCGCCGTCGATGCCGTAGCGGCGGATCCAGTAGCCGTGGAGCTTCGGCGACCTCGACTGCCGCGCGGGCCAGCCGATGATGCAGGCGGCGCGCGCGGGGGTCTTCATCGCGGGATTCTCCGTGGGTCGGGGCGCGGGATGGCTGGGGCGCTAGGATTCGAACCTAGGAATGGCGGTACCAAAAACCGCTGCCTTACCGCTTGGCGACGCCCCAATCCGTCGCCGCGATATAGCGGTCGGCGGGCCGGGCGGCAACCGCGGGCACGGCGCGGGGCGATTGACGCGGGGCCCCGCCCCGTGGAGCCTGCGCGCGACCACGAAGGAAGGGAACGACCATGGCAAGGCACCTGAAGCGCGGCATCGACGCGGGCGTGCGCGCGGAGGCGGACGCGAAGGTCCGCGCGACGGTCGAGGGCATCCTCGCGGACATCGAGGCGCGCGGCGACGACGCGGTGCGCGAGTTGTCCGCGCGGTTCGACGCCTGGTCCCCGCCCTCGTTCCGCCTGTCGGAGGCGGAGATCGAGGCCGCGATGTCCAAGGTCGCGCGGCGCGACCTCGACGACATCCGCTTCGCGCAGGCGCAGGTCCGCAACTTCGCCGAAAGGCAGAAGGCCGCGCTCGCGGACATCGAGGTCGAGACGATGCCCGGCGTCGTGCTCGGCCACCGCAACATCCCCGTCAACGCCGTCGGCTGCTACGTGCCCGGCGGGCGCTACCCGATGGTCGCCTCGGCGCACATGTCGGTCGTCACCGCGCGGGTGGCCGGCGTGAAGCGCATCGTCGCCTGCGCCCCGCCCTTCAAGGGCGGCGCGCATCCCGCGATCGTCGCGGCGATGCATCTCGGCGGCGCCGACGAGATCCACGTCATCGGCGGCGTGCAGGCCGTGGGCGCGATGGCGCTCGGCACCGCGAGCATCGCGCCGGTGGACATGATCGTGGGCCCCGGCAACGCCTATGTCGCGGAGGCCAAGCGCCAGCTCTTCGGGCGCGTCGGCATCGACCTGCTCGCCGGCCCGACCGAGACGATGGTGATCGCCGACGAGACGGTGGACGCGGAGATCTGCGCCACCGACCTGCTCGGCCAGGCCGAGCACGGGCCGACCTCACCCGCCTTCCTGCTGACGACGTCGGAGCGCCTCGCGCGCGAGACGATGGCGGAGGTCGAGCGGCTGCTGCGGATCCTGCCCACCGCCGACGTCGCGGCGCAGGCCTGGCGCGACTACGGCGAGGTCATCCTCTGCGACGACGACGCGGACATGGCGCGCGAGGCCGACCGCATCGCCTGCGAGCACGTGCAGGTGATGACGCGCGACCCCGACTGGTTCCTCGCGCGCATGACCAACTACGGCGCGATGTTCCTCGGGCCGCGCACCAACGTCTCCTACGGCGACAAGGTGATCGGCACCAACCACACGCTGCCGACGCGGCGCGCGGCGCGCTACACGGGCGGGCTCTGGGTGGGCAAGTTCCTGAAGACCTGCACCTACCAGCGCGTCACCACGGACGCGGCCTCGGCGCTGATGGGCGAGCACTGCTCGCGCCTGTGCGTGCTCGAGGGCTTCTACGGGCACGCAGAGCAGGCCAATGTCCGCGTGCGCCGCTACGGCCGGCGCAACGTCCCCTACGCTGGAGCCGCCGAATGACCACGCTTCCCCGGACCCCCTCCTTCCGCCTCGACGGGCGCCGCGCGCTCGTCACCGGCGCTGGGCGCGGCATCGGCCTCGCCGCCGCCGCGGCGCTCGCGCAGGCCGGCGCCGAGGTGGTGCTGGTCGCGCGCAGCGGCGCCGAGGTCGAGGAGGCCGCCGCCGCGATCCGCGCCGAGGGCGGCCGGGCCGAGGCCGTCGCGCTCGACGTCACCGACCTCGCCGCGATGCGCGCGGCGCTCGCCGCGCGGCCGTCCTTCGACGTGCTGGTCAACAACGCCGGCAGCGCGAGGCACGCGCATGTCCTCGACGTGACCGAGGCCGACTACGACGCGATCCTCGACCTCAACCTGCGCGCGGCCTTCTTCGTCATGCAGGCGGTGGCGCGCGGCATGAAGGAGGCGGGGCGCGGCGGCTCGATCGTCAACCTGTCCTCGCAGATGGGCCATGTCGGCGGGCCGCGCCGCAGCGTCTACTGCGCGACCAAGTTCGCCATCGAGGGCATGACGAAGGCGGCGGCGCTCGACCTCGCGCCGCACGGCATCCGCGTCAACACGCTCTGCCCGACATTCATCGAGACGCCGATGACCCGGCCCGGGCTCGCCGACCCCGCGAACCGCGCCTGGGTCCTGTCGAAGATCAAGCTCGGCCGCGTCGGCCAGGTCGAGGACCTTATGGGCGCGGTCGCCTACCTGGCCTCGGACGCCTCGTCGCTCGTCACCGGCACGTCGCTGCTGGTCGATGGCGGGTGGACCGCGGAATGAGCATCGCGGAGGAGGATGCCTTCCTCGCGCGCATCGGGATCGCGCCGCGCAACGCCGTCGACCGCGCGATCGCGACCCGCCGCTCGCTGCGCGCCTTCCTGCCCGAGGCGCCGCCGCGCGAGCTCGTCGAGCATCTCCTGCTGCTCGCCGCGCGCGCGCCGAGCGGCACCAACATGCAGCCCTGGCGCGTCCACGTGGCCACCGGCGCGACGCGCGATCGCCTCGTCGCCGCGGTGCAGGCCGCGCATGATGCCGGGCCGGGCGACGATCCGCCCTGGCGCTACTATCCCGAGAGTTTCTTCGAGCCCTATCTCTCGCGCCGCCGCAAGGTCGGCTGGGACCTCTACGCGCTGCTCGGCATCGGCAAGGGCGACAAGGCGCGCATGCACGCGCAGGTCGCCCGCAACTTCGCCTTCTTCGACGCGCCCGTCGGCATGGTCTTCACGATCGACGCGCGGCTCGAGGTCGGCAGCTGGCTGGACCACGGCATGTTCCTCGAGAACCTGATGGTCGCCGCGCGCGGCCACGGCCTCGACACCTGCCCGCAGGCGGCCTTCGCGCGCTACCACGCGGCGATCAGGTCGGTGCTGCCGATCCCCGAGGGCGAGGTGGTCGTGTGCGGCATGGCGCTGGGCTACGCGGACATGTCGGCGCCGGAGAATACGCTCGCCACCGAGCGCGCGCCGCTCGACGGCTTCGTCGCCTTCCACGAGTAGCGGCGGCCTCAGCCCCGCGCCTCGGGCGCGTTGTCGAGGAACCACCTGTAGGCCGAGCGCAGCCCGTCCTCGAGGCCGATGCGCGCGCGCCAGCCAAGGGCCGAGAGCCGCGCCACGTCGACCAGCTTGCGCGGCGTGCCGTCGGGGCGCGACGTGTCGCAGGCGAACTCTCCGTCCCAGCCGATGACGCGCGCCAGCGTCTCCGCGAACTCGCGGATCGTGACGTCCGTGCCGCAGCCGATGTTCACGATCCCGGCCTCGTCGTAGTTCTGCAGCAGGAACGCACAGGCATCCGCGCAGTCGTCGACATGCAGGAACTCGCGCCGCGGGGTCCCGGTGCCCCAGATCTCGACGCTGCGCGCGCCGGAGAGCTTCGCGCGATGGATCTTCACCATCAGCGCGCCGACGACGTGGCTGTGCTCGAGGTCGAAATTGTCGTTGGGGCCGTAGAGGTTCGTCGGCATGGCCGAGATGAAGCGCGCGCCGTGCTGCCTGCGATAGGCCTGGCAGAGCTTGATCCCCGCGATCTTCGCGACCGCGTACCACTCGTTGGTCGGCTCGAGCGGCCCGGTCAGCAGCGAGTCCTCGGCCAGCGGCTGCGGCGCGAGGCGCGGGTAGATGCAGGTCGAGCCCAGGAAGAGCAGCTTCTCGACGCCGGCCTGCCACGCGGCATGCACGACGTTCGCCTCGATCATGAGGTTCTCGTAGATGAAGCGCGCGGGCTGCGTGTCGTTGGCGACGATGCCGCCGACGCGCGCCGCCGCAAGCACGATCGCATGCGGCCGGTTGCGCTCCATCCAGCGCTCCACCTGGTCCTGGCGCACGAGGTCGACGTCGGCGCGCCCCGCGACCAGCACCTCGCAGCCCGTCCCCTGCAGGCGGCGCACGACCGCGGAGCCGACCATCCCGCGATGGCCGGCGACCCAGACGCGCTTGCCGCGCAGGTCGTAGCCCTGCATCACTCGCCCCGGCGGCCCATCGCGGCGCGCTCGCGGCGCACGACCTCGAGGTCGCTGCGCAGCATGTCCTTCACCAGGTCGGCGAAGCTGGTCGTGTGCCTCCAGCCCAGCTCGCGCTGCGCCTTCGCCGGGTCGCCAAGCAGGAACTCCACCTCGGTGGGGCGGAAGTAGCGCGGGTCGATCTCCACCAGCGTCTCGCCGCTGCGCGCGTCGATGCCCTTCTCGTCCACGCCGGTGCCGCGCCATGCGATCATGCGGCCGGTCTCGGCGAAGGCGCGCTCGACGAACTCGCGCACGGTGTGCGTCTCGCCGGTGGCGAGCACGAAGTCGTCGGCCTCGCGGTGCTGCAGGATGCGCCACATGCCCTCGACGTAGTCGCGCGCATGGCCCCAGTCGCGGCTGGCGTCGAGGTTGCCGAGATAGAGCTTCCTCTGGAAGCCGAGATGGATCGCCGCAACCGCGCGCGTGATCTTGCGCGTCACGAAGGTCTCGCCGCGCGTCGGGCCCTCGTGGTTGAAGAGGATGCCGTTGGAGGCGAACATCCCGTAGGCCTCTCGGTAGTTCACCGTGATCCAGTAGCCGTAGAGCTTGGCCGCGGCGTATGGGCTGCGCGGGCGGAAGGGCGTGGTCTCGCGCTGCGGGCGCTCCTGCACCAGGCCGTACAACTCCGAGGTCGAGGCCTGGTAGAAGCGCACCGACTTCTCCATGCGCAGGATGCGGATCGCCTCGAGCAGGCGCAGCGTCCCGATGCCGTCGGCGTTGGCCGTGTACTCGGGCGTCTCGAAGCTGACCTGCACGTGGCTCTGGGCCGCGAGGTTGTAGATCTCGGTGGGCTGGGTCTCCTGCACGATCCGGATCAGGTTCGTGGCGTCGGTCATGTCGCCGTAGTGCATGAAGAAGCGAACGTCGCTCTCGTGCGGGTCGGCGTAGAGGTGGTCGACGCGCCCGGTGTTGAAGGACGAGGAGCGGCGCTTGATGCCGTGGACGACGTAGCCCTTGGCCAGCAGCAGCTCGGCGAGGTAGGCGCCATCCTGGCCGGTGATGCCGGTGATCAGGGCGACCTTGCGGGCGCCGGTGCTGGAGGTCATGGGCGGGATCCTCGGGCGGGCTGGGCTGGAAACGGGGGGCTGATTAGCACCGGCGGGCACGGGCGACAACGACTGCCTCCCGCGCGATAACGGGTGAAAGCCGACCCGCCTTCCCTGTAGGCTCCGCGCCTCGCATGCAGGAAGACGCCAAGAGGCCCGCGGGGCCATCCGGCGCGCCGGGTGCCGCCGCCATGGCGCGGCTGGCCGGCGCCTTCGCTGCCGGCGCGATCGCGGGCGGCCTCGCCGTGTCCCTGCTCGCCCCGCCGTCGCCCCGGCCTCCGCCCGTGCAGGTCGCCGCGCCCGTCGTGCCGGCGACCAGGCCCGACCCGGTCCCCGCCGATGCCGCGCAGGCTGGCGGCGCGCCGCAAGCCGCCCGGCCAGCCCCCGCGACCCCGCCGCCGCGGCCCGCCGATCCGCTCGACGCCCTGCGCGACGCCGCCGACGGCGGCGACGCCGGCGCGCAGTTCGAGCTGGGCGCACGGCACGCGGCCGGCGACGGCGTGGCGCAGGACTGGGCGGCGGCGCTCCGCTGGTTCACGCGCGCGGCGGAGGCCGGGACGGCGGCCGCGCAGCACAACCTCGCGGTCATCCACGAGCGCGGCCGCGGCGTCGACCCCGATCCCGTCGAGGCGGTGCGCTGGTACGAGAAGGCCGCGCTCCAGGGCTACGTCCCCTCGCAGTTCAACCTCGCCATGGCCCATGCGCGCGGCGCCGGCACGCCGCGCGACATGCGCAAGGCCGTCGCCTGGTTCGAGCGCGCGGCCGAGCAGGTCCCGCAGGCCAACTACGCGCTCGGGGAGATCTTCGAGGACGGCGCCGACATCGGCAGGGACCTCGAGCGCGCGCGCAGCCACTACCTCCTCGCGGAGCTGGGCGGCGACGCGCGCGCCACGGCGCGGCTCGCCGAGCTCACGACCGAGGCTGTCGAGCGCGGCACGCTGCGCGGGATCCAGGAGGAGCTGGCGCGGCTGCGCATCGACCCCGGCGGGACCGACGGACGCATGGGGCAGCGCACCGCCGCCGCCATCAGGCGCTTCCAGCGGTCGGCGGGGCTGCCGGAGGACGGCAAGCCGGGCCAGGCCCTGCTCGAGCGGCTGCGCGCGGCGCCGACGCCGCGCTGAGACGGCGCCTCAGCTGGTGTAGTCGGGCTCCTCGCGGTCGAGGATCCGGCGCCACGCGTCAAGATGCATGCGCGAATCCACGCGCTCGCTCCATGGGCCGTTGAAGCGGCGGCGCGCCTGGTCGGGCAGCGTGGCCATCTTCCTGCCGGTCTGCCACGCGATCATCTGGATGCGCGCGTTGCGCTCGGCGATGAAGCACTCGTCGAAGGCCTCGTGCACCGTGCGCCCCACCGTCGTCACGCCATGGTGCGCCATCACCATGATCGTCCGGTCGCCGAGCAGGTCGGCGATGCGGTCGCCCTCGTCGTTGTCCTGGACCGGCTGCCAGCCGGAGCGGTCGTAGACGATGCGGTCGTTGAGCAGCAGGTTGTTGTGGTGCGCGAGCTCGAGCTCCGCGCCGTCCAGCAGCGACAGCGCCGTCAGGTAGGGCGGATGCACGTGGACCACGCAGGCCGCCGCGGGGTTGCGCAGGTGGATGCGGGCATGGATGTGGAAGGCGACCTTGCGCAGCTCGCCCTTGCCGCGCACGACGTTGCCGTCGAGGTCGCAGACGATCATCGAGCTCGCCGTCATCTCCTGGAACAGCATCCCGCGCGGGTTGATGAGGAAGAGCGGGCGGTCGCCGCCTCCGGGCAGCATCACCGAGTTGTGGTTGCCGATCTGCTCGTTCCAGTCGAGCCGCGCGGCGACGCGGAACACCGCCGCCATGTCGCAGCGCAGCTGCCATTCCGCGATCTCGTCGTCCGTCCTGCCGAGCTGCCGCACGATCGCCGCCATCCTCTTCCTCCCCCCGTTGAGCGTCGGCGGACTGTCCGGCCCTGCCACGCCGGATGTCAATTCGCGGTTCGCGTGCCGAAATCGCGGTTCGACAGGGCGGATGGCGCGGGACTAGCCTGCGCGCCGGCCCATGCACGCGCCCCGCCGCATCAAGGTCGCCGCCGACATCGGCGGCACCTTCACCGACATCGCCGCCTTCCTCCCGGACGGAAGGCTGGCCACGCGCAAGCTGCCATCCACGCCGGACGACTACGGCCGCGCGGTCGTCGAGGGGATCCTCGCGCTCTCCCGCGACAACGGCCTGTCGCCCGGCGACTTCGGCGACATCCTGCATGGCTGCACCGTGGCGACGAACGCCATCCTCGAGCACAAGGGCGCGCGCACCGCGCTCCTGACCACGCGCGGGTTCCGCGACGTGCTCGAGCTGCGCCGGATCCGCGTGCCCCGCCTCTACGACGCGCGCTACGCCAAGCCGCCGCCGCTCGCGCCGCGCGACCTGCGCCTCGAGGTTACGGAGCGCCTCGGCCCCGACCGGGCGGTGCGCGTGCCGCTGGACGAGCGCGACGTCGAGGCCGCGATCGCGACCCTGCGCGCCGCGCGCGTCGAGGCCATCGCCGTCTGCTTCCTGCACTCCTACGCCAACCCCGCGCACGAGCGACGGGCCGGCGAGATGCTGCGGGCCGCGCTGCCCGGCGCCTTCGTCTCGCTCTCGGTCGACGTCCTGCCGGAGATGCGCGAGTACGAGCGCACCAGCACGACGGTCATCAACGCCTATGTCGGGCCACCGGTCGCCGCCTACCTGCGCCGCCTCGGCGACGGGCTGCGCGCGGCGGGCCTCGGGGGCAGGCTGCTCGTCATGCAGTCTGGCGGCGGAGTGCTCGACGCGGCGCAGGCGATGGAGATGCCGGCGCGCATCGTCGAGTGCGGCCCGGCCGCCGGCGTGATCGGCGCCGCGCATGCCGCGCTGCGCCGCGGCCAGCGCGACGCGATCAGCTTCGACATGGGCGGTACCACTGCCAAGGCCTCGCTGGTCGAGGACGGGCGCATCTCGCGCACCGACGAGTACGAGGTCGGCGGCGGCATCTCGCTCTCGAGCCGCCTGTTGAAGGGCGGCGGCTACGCGCTGCGCCTGCCGGTGATCGACATCTCCGAGGTCGGCGCCGGCGGCGGCAGCATCGTGCGCCTCGACCGCGCCGGCATGGTCAAGGTCGGCCCGGACAGCGCCGGCGCCGTGCCCGGGCCGGCCTGCTACGGCGCGGGCGGGACGGCGCCCACGGTGACCGACGCGAACGTCGCGCTCGGCTATCTCCACCCGGCCGCGCTCGCCGGCGGCGCTGTCCGGATCGACGCGGCGCTCGCGCGGCGCGCGCTCGAGGAGGTCGTCGCGCGGCCGCTCGGCATCGGCCTCGACGAGGCGGCCTGGTCGGTCTTCGTCGTGGCCGCGGCCAGCATGGTGCGCGCGGTCAAGGCGGTCTCGACCTATCGCGGCCGCAACCCCGCCGACTTCGCCCTCGTCGCCTTCGGCGGCAATGGCGGCGTCTTCGCGGCGGAGCTGATGCGCCAGCTTCAGATCCGCAAGGCCATCGTGCCGCCGGCCGCGGGCGTGCTGAGCGCGGTCGGCCTCTGCGTCGGCGACGTGCAGTTCAGCCTCTCGCGCGCCTTCGCGCGGCGCATCGACGGCCTCGACCCGGGGGCGCTCGGCGCCGCGCTCGACGAACTCGAGGCCCGCGTCGTCGCGCGCCTCGACGCGCGCCGAGGCGAGGCGGGCATCCGCCGGATCGCCGCGATGCGCTATGTCGGCCAGGCCTTCGAGCTGCCCGTCGATGTCGATCCCGGCGCGCCTTGCTTGGATTCCGTCGCCGCGCTCGCGCGGCGCTTCGAGGACGAGCACGCGCGCACCTACGGCCTCCGGCTCGGCTTCGGCGTCGAGGTCGTCGCGCTCGAGGTCACCGCGACCCTCGCGGGTGAAGCCGAGGGACCGGCGGATGCGACGCCGCAGGCCGGCAGCGGCGGCGATGCCGCTCGCGGCACGCGCCGCTGCTATTTCGGCCCAGCTCACGGCCATGCCGACGCGCCGGTGATCGGCCGCGCGGGACTGTCGGCGCGGCCGCGCCGCGGGCCGCTGGTCATCGAGGACTACGAGGGCACGACGGTCGTGCCGCCCGACGCCGAGGCCTGGCTGGACGCGTGGTCGGGCATCGTGATCGCCTTCGCGGGCGACGCGGCATGAGCGCGCGCATCTCCACCTTCGAGCTCGAGGTGCTGAAGAGCGCCTTCGAGACGATCGCCGACGAGCTCGCGATCGTCGTCATGCGCACGTCGTGCTCGAGCATCGTGCGCGACGCGATCGACTACTCGACCGCGATCTGCGACGCGAGCGGCCGCACGCTGGCCCAGGGGGCGACGACGCCGCTGCACCTCGGCAGCTTCCACGACGCCATGCGCAACCTGATCGCGGCGCAGGGCGCGCGCGTCGCCGAGGGCGACGTCTACATCTTCAACGACCCCTACCTCGCCGCCGGCCAGCACCTGCCCGACATCTACATCGTGCGGCCGATCTTCGTGGCCGGCAGGCTCGAGGGCTGGGCGACGACGGTCGCGCACCAGAACGACATCGGCGGGATCGTCCCGGGCAGCAACTCGATCGGCTCGACCGAGATCTTCCAGGAAGGGCTGCGCCTGCCGCTGCTCAAGCTGTTCGACGGCGGGCGCGAGAACGCGGCGATCTGGGACATCCTCGCGGCCAACGTCCGCGTGCCGGACAAGGTGCTGGGCGACGTGAAGGCGCAACTCGCCGCCTGCCTCGTCGGCGAGCGAGAGTTCGCGAAGCTCTTCGCGCGCTGGGAGCCGGCGCGCTTCCGCGCCGCCTGCGACGAGATCCACGACCACGCGGAGCGCCTCGCGCGCGCGGAGATCGCCGACATCCCCGACGGCACGTGGCGCTTCGAGAACCACATCGACGGCCTCGGCGAGGCGCCGGAGCCGATCCCCTTCCGCGTCGCGCTCACCGTGCGCGGCGACGAGATCGTCGTCGACTGGACCGGCACCTCGCCCGAGGTGCGCGCGGGCATCAACTCGCCCGTGCCCTTCACCAACGCCGCGTCCTGGGCGGCGATACGCTCGGTGCTGTCGCCGGACATCCCGAACGCGCAGGGCTTCACCCGCCCGATCCGCGTCGTCGCCCCGCCGGGCACGATCGTCAACCCGCGCCCGCCCGCGGCCTGCGGCGCGCGCGGCATCACTGGCTTCCGCATGATGGACTGCCTGATGGGCGCGCTCGCGCAGGCGCTGCCCGACCGCGTGCCCGCCGATGGCAGCGGCGGCTCGACCCTGCCGACGATCGGCGGCCGGCACGAGGGCCGCCCGTTCATCTTCGTCGAGACCATCATGGGCGCCTGGGGCGGCGGCATGGCGCGCGACGGCCAGGACGCGGTCGCGCATCTCGGCGCCAACCAGTCCAACGTGCCGGTCGAGGCGATCGAGGCCGAGTACCCGATCAGCGTCGAGCGCTACGGCTTCGTGGCCGACAGCGGCGGTCCCGGGCTCCATCGCGGCGGCCTCGCGATCGAGCGCGAGTTCCGCCTGCTCGCCGACGAGGCGACGCTCACCGTGCGCTCCGACAAGCGCCGCTTCCCGCCCCATGGCCTTGCCGGCGGGCGGCCGGGGAGCGGCTCCATGTCCGTGCTCAACCCCGGCACGCCGGGCGAGCGCGTGCTGCCGGTGCTCGTGACCGAGCCGGTGGCGATGCGACGCGGCGACGTGTTCCGCCACGTGCTCGCGAGCGGCGGCGGCTGGGGCGACCCGCTGGAGCGCGACCCGGCGGCCGTGCTCGAGGACCTGCAGCTCGGCCGCGTGACGGCCGAGGGCGCGCGGCGCGACTACGGCGTGGTCGTCGTCGCGACGCCGGGCGGACCCGGCATCGACGAGGAGGCGACGCAGGCGCTGCGCCGCGCGCTGCGCGAAGCGGCGGGCTGAACTAGGATCGGATCCATCGACCGGAGGGGGACCATGGACGGCATCGACGACAGGGCAGGCGCGGCGGGCGGCCTCGGCGACGCGGCGGAGGCGGAGCTGCGGCGCGACCTCGCGGCCGCGTTCCGGGTGAGCCAGCGCCTCGGCCTCAACAACGGCATCGGCAACCATTTCAGCCTGATGCTCCCGGGCGACGAGCTCTACCTGCTCAACCCGCGCGGCATGCTGTTCCAGGAGATCACGGCCTCGAGCCTGATCGTCGTCGACTACGACGGCCGGGTCGTGCGCGGCGAGGGCGTGGTGCGCCCCGTCGCCTTCCACATCCATGCGCCGATCCACAAGGCCAGGCCGGACGCGCGCTGCGTGCTGCACCTGCATCCGCCGCACACCACGGCGCTGTCGCTGATCGACAACGGGCGCCTCGCCCTCGCGCACCACAACAACCTGATCGTCAACGACCGCGTCGCCTACGACGACGCGATGACCGGCCCCGCGGGCGGCCTCGACGAGGGCTTCCGCCTCGCCGAGGCGCTGGGCGACAAGACGGTCATGGTGATGGCCAACCACGGCATCCTGTCGGTCGGCCCGACCGTCGCCGATGCCTTCCACGAGCTGCTCGTCGTCGAGCAGACCTGCCAGTACCAGCTGATGGCGATGTGGACGGGACAGCAGTTGCGCAAGCAGCCCGACGCGCTGCGCTGGAACTACCGCGGCACGTGGAGCGACAAGCTGGAGGGCCGCTTCCTGCTCGACGCCTGGCGCCGCGTGCTCGACCGCGAGGAACCGGCCTACCGGGGCTGAGCGCGATGGCGGATCCCTCCCCCGAGGTGGTCGAGAACCTCTGGATCCCGCTGGCCGACGGCAGGCGCCTCGCCGCGCGGCTCTGGCTTCCCGCGGATGCGCGCGCGCGGCCGGCGCCGGCCATCGTCGAGTACATGCCCTACCGCAAGCGCGACGCGACGCGGCCGCGCGACGAGCCCATCCACGCCTGGTTCGCCGCGCGCGGCTACGCGGCGCTGCGCGTCGACATGCACGGCTCCGGCGACAGCGACGGCGTGCTCGCGCAGGAATTCCAGTCGCGCGAGCAGGACGACGCCTGCGAGATGGTCGCGTGGATCGCGGCGCAACCCTGGTGCAGCGGCGCGGTGGCGATGTTCGGCAAGTCCTGGGGCGCCTTCGCCGCGATCCAGGCTGCGATGCGCCGGCCGCCCGCGCTCAAGGCGATCGTCGCCGTCTGCGGCGCGCAGGACCGCTACGACGAGAGCCTGCACTTCACCGGTGGCGTGCCGCTGGTCGAGCAGCTCTGGTGGAACGACGCCATGATGCTGTTCAACATGCGCCCGCCCGACCCGGACATCGCGGGCCCGCGCTGGCGCGCGATGTGGCGCGAGCGGCTGGAGGCGAACGGGCCGTGGATCGTCGAGTGGCTGCGCCACCAGCGCCGCGACGCGTTCTGGCGCCACGGCTCGCACGCGGACGACCCGGGCGCGATCGCCTGCCCGGTCCTCGCGGTCGGCGGCTGGGCCGACTACATCTCGCGCGCCGTGCCGCGCATGCTCGCATCGGCGCGCGTGCCGCGCTGGGGGATCGTCGGCCCCTGGGGCCACCACTACCCGCAGGACGGGATCCCGGGCCCCGCCATCGGCTTCATGGAGGAATGCGAGCGCTTCCTCGCCCATGCGCTGCGCGGCGACGCCGCCGCGATGGCCGGCGTGCCGATGCTGCGGGCCTGGATGCCCGAGGAGCGCGGCCTGGGCCCCGACCACGGCGTCGAGCGCGGGCGCTGGGTCGCCGAGGAGGCCTGGCCCTCGCCGCGCATCGCGCCGCGCGCGTTCTTCCTCACCACGACGGGGCTCGCGGACGCGCCTGGCGGCGACGCCTCGCTGCACCACCGCTCGCCGCAGTCGATCGGCGCGTGCGCGCCGGAATGGCTCAGCATGGGCCTTCCCGGCGAGGCGCCGCGCGACCAGCGCGCCGACGACGGGCGTTCGCTCTGCCTCGACAGCGCGCCGCTCGGCGAGAGGATCGAGATCCTCGGCGCAGCGGAACTCGAGCTCGAGCTCGAGGTCGATCGCCCGGTGGCGATGCTCGTGGCGCGGCTCTGCGACGTCGCGCCCGACGGCGCGTCGACGCGCGTCGCGCTCGGCATGCTGAACCTCTGCCACCGCGAGGGCCATGACCACGTCGTGCCGATGGAGCCGGGTCGCCGCACGCGCGTGCGGCTTCGCCTGCCGGAGACGGCGCATGCCTTCCGCCCCGGCCATCGCCTGCGCCTCGCGCTGTCCACCGCCTACTGGCCCGTGCTCTGGCCGAGCCCCGAGCCGGTCGCGCTCGCCATCGCGACGCGCGGCAGCAGGCTCGTCCTGCCCGTGCGCCCGGTCGAAGGCGCGCCAGCCGATCCCGCCTTCGCGCCGCCCTCCACGGGGCCGGCCTGCGCCGTCGAGGTGCTGCAGCCGGCCACGATCCGCAGGCACCACCGGCACGACGTCGCCACGGGCGAGCGCGAATACATCGTCGAGGGCGATGGCGGCTTCCTCGGGCCAGGGCGGCGCTGGCGCCTCGGCGAGACAGGTACCGAGATCGGGCACCGGATCGTCCGGCGCTTCTCCATCCGCGACGACGACCCCGGGAGCGCGCGGGCCTCGATCGAGGAGGAGATGGAGATCGGCCGCGGCGCCTGGCAGGCGCGGCTCTTCACCCGCTCGGCGATGCACGCCACGCGCGATGCCTACGTGCTCGCCTTCTCCGCGAGGGCCGAGGATGGCGACGGCGAGGTCTTCGCGCGCGAATGGCGCGTCGACGTTCCGCGAGACGGAACCTGAGGGATCGCGCGATTGCGCCGGGCGATCCGGGCAACCTATCCTCTCCCCAGGGCGCCGCGCCTGGCGGCGCGCAGGGAAACGGGGAGATGAACATGATCACACGTCGTCGCTTCCATGCGGCGGTCGCTGGCGCAGGCGCCGCGGCCACCGTCGTCGGCGCGCCCGCCATCGCCCAGAAGAAAGGCGGCGAGGCCATCGTCGCGCAGCAGTCGCCGCCGCCCTCGCTCGACGCGCAGACCACGTCGGCGCAGCACGCGCGCAACATCACGACCCACATCTGGGAGACGCTCTACGCGCGCGACGAGGCGGGCAACGTCGTCCCCGACCTCGCCGAGGGCGTGAACATCTCGCCCGACGGGATGACCTACAGCTTCAAGCTCCGCAAGGCGAAGTTCCACAACGGCAAGGACATGACGTCCGCCGACGTGCGCGCCTCGATGGAGCGCTACAAGAAGGTCGGCAACAGCAGCGCCGTGCTGCGCGACGTCGTCGCCTTCGAGGCACCCTCGCCCGATACCTTCGTGATGAAGCTCTCGAAGCCGGTGCCCAGCCTGCTCGACGGCATCTCCAGCCCCCGCGCGCCCTTCGCGATCATGCCGGAGGAGCAGGGCGGCAAGGAGGCCAACAAGATCGACTACATCGGCACCGGCCCGTTCCAGTTCGCCGAGTACCGGCCGGACTCGCACGTGCTGCTGCGGCGCTTCGACGGCTACGTCGCCAACACGGCCTACAAGGAGCGCGACGGCTTCGCGGGCCGCAAGACCGCGCACCTGGACAGCGTGCGCATCCGCTTCATGCCCGAGGCCGGCGCGCGCGCCGCGGCGCTCGAGGCGGGTGAGATCCACGTCAACGAGCTGATCCCGACGCCGGCGGCCCAGCGCCTCAAGGCCAACCGCAACATCAGGATCCACGAGATGATGCCCTGGGCCTTCCAGGTGATCATCATGAACCACTCGCAGGGCCCGATGCAGAACCTCAAGTTCCGCCAGGCCATCCAGGCCGTGCTGGACTACGAGGAGATCATCGCGATCGCCAATGACGGCCTCTACCGCATGACGCATGGCTGGCAGCATCCCGGCGGCACCTACTTCGCGGGCGACATCGGCAAGGAGCTCTACAACCAGAAGAACGTCGCCAAGGCGAAGCAGCTGCTCGCGGAGTCCGGCTACAGGGGCGAGGAGATCGTCTTCCTCGGCGACTCGACGATCGCGAACCACAAGGGCGTCACCGAGGTCGGCACGGAGCAGCTGCGCCGCCTCCTCGGCATCAACGTGCGCGCCCACATCGTCGACTGGCCGACCGCGTCGAGCATGCGCCTCAAGCCCGAGGGCTGGCATCTCTGGGCGCTGGGCATGGGCATCGAGCCCTACGAGGGGCCGTTCAACGTCGCCGGCTTCTTCGCCAAGCCGCAGATGCAGACGCATGTCGAGGATCCGATCCTCGAGGAGGCCTTCGGCCGCCTCCAGTCCTCGCCGCAGCTGGCCGACCGCCAGAAGGCAATGGCCGACCTGCAGCGCCGCATGTACGACAACGTGACGGCGATCAAGCTCGGCGACTTCGGCATCATCCAGGGCGCGCGCGCGAACGTCGAGAACTTCAAGCCCTATCGCGCACCGCGCATGTGGGACGTCTGGCTGGCCTGACCGGGGCGCCCGCGCGGGCGCGTCCCGGCCGGCGCCAGCCGCCCGGGACGCGCCCGTCGCCGCATCCACGACGCACGAGCGAACGGGCATGATCCGCTTCCTGGCGAACCGGCTGATCGCGGCCCTGCCGGTGCTGTTCATCGTCTCGCTGCTGACCTTCGTCCTCATCTACTTCGTGCCCGGCGACGTGTCGGCCGAGCTCGCGGGGCCGGGTGCGAGCGCGGCCGACATCGCCCGCATCCGCAGCGTCTACGGCCTCGACAGCCCCTTCCACGAGCGCCTGCTCGGCTGGTACGCGGCGCTGGCGCAGGGCGACCTCGGCCAGTCGGTGCTGCTGCGCCGCAGCGTCACCGAGGCGATCCTCGAGCGCCTGCCCGTGACGCTCTCGCTGACGGCGCTCGCCCTCGTCCTCGCCATCGCGGTCGGCGTGGCGACCGGCATCCTCGCGGCGATGCGCGTCAACACCTGGGTCGACCAGGCGACGATGACGGTGGCCCTCGCAGGCCTGTCGCTGCCGGATTTCTGGCTCGGCCTCGTCATGATCTACCTCTTCGCCGTCCAGCTCGGCTGGCTGCCGACCGGCGGCTATGTCCCGCTCACCGAGAACCCCGTCGGCTGGCTGCGCTCGATGGCGATGCCGGCGCTGGCTCTGGCGCTGACCCAGATCGGGCTGCTGGCGCGCATGACCCGCGCCTCGATGCTCGACGTCCTGCGCCAGGACTTCATGCGCACCGCCCGGGCGAAGGGCCTGCCCAACCGAGTCGTGATCTTCAAGCACGCGCTCGCCAACGTCATGATCCCCGTCATCACGGTGATCGGGCTTAGCGTCGGCATCCTGCTGGGCGGCGCCATCGTCATCGAGCAGGTCTTCTCGATCCCAGGCGTCGGTCGCCTGATCATCGGTGGCATCCTGCGCCGCGACTTCCCGGTCATCCAGGGCGGCCTGCTGCTCACGGCGACCGTCTTCGTGCTGGTCAACCTCGCCGTCGACATCCTCTACGCGGTCGTCGACCCGCGGGTGCGCTATGACCGCTGAGGCGCCCGCCATCGCCGCGCCGACGCCGCTCTGGCGGCGCCTGCTCAACCACCGCTCCTTCATGGTCGGCGCGACGCTGTTCGGCGCGATCGTGCTGATGGCGCTGCTCGCGGACCTGATCGCGCCCCACGACCCGCTGCGCAACAACTTCCGCTACCGGCTCGGAGAGCCCAACGACGTGCACTGGCTGGGGACCGACCGCGCCGGCCGCGACGTGCTGAGCCGCATCATCCACGGCAGCCAGGTGTCGCTGCGCATCGGCCTGATGGTCGTGCTGATCACCGGCGTCTGCGGCGCGGTCATCGGCGGCCTGGCCGGGTACTTCAGGCACCTCGACAACGTCGTCATGCGCGTCATGGACGCGATGATGGCCTTCCCGGGGATCCTGCTCGCCATCGCCATCGCCGCGGTTCTCGGCCCGTCGGAGTTCAACGCAGTGCTCGCGCTGTCGATCACCTACACGCCGCGGACGGCGCGCGTCGCGCGCGCCGCCGTCCTGGTGGTGCGCGAGATGCCCTATGTCGAGGCCGCGCGCGCGGTCGGCGCGGGCCATGCGCGCATCCTTCTCACCCATGTCCTGCCGAACGGCCTTACGCCGCTGATCGTCCAGCTCTCCTACATCTTCGCGATCGCGATCCTCGCCGAGGCGGTGCTGAGCTTCATCGGCGTCGGCCCGCCGCCGCCGCTCCCGACCTTCGGCAACATCATCGCCGACGGCCGCGACTTCGTGCAGGAAGCACCGTGGATCTGCCTCTATCCCGGCCTCGCCATCGCGGTCGCGGTGCTCGGCCTCAACCTGATCGGCGACGGGCTGCGCGACGCGCTCGACCCGCGCATGAAGGTCGACCTGCGGTGAACGCCCCGCTCCTCTCCGTGCGCGACCTGTCCGTCGCCTTCGGCCGCAACACGGTCGTCGAGGGCGTGAGCTTCGACCTCGCGCCGGGGGAGATCCTCGGCGTCGTCGGCGAGTCTGGCTCCGGCAAGAGCGTCACGGCCCTGTCGATCATGCGCCTGATCCCGGCGCCCGGCCGCGTGGCGGGCCGCATCGACTTCGCGGGGCAGGACCTGATGGCGCTGCCCGAGCCGCGGATGCGCGAGATCCGCGGCCGCGACATCGCCATGATCTTCCAGGAGCCGATGACGTCGCTGAACCCGGTCTTCACCTGCGGCGACCAGGTCATGGAGGCGCTGGTCCACCATCGCGGGCTCGACCGCGCGGGCGCGCGCGCCGAGGCGCTCAGGCTGCTCAAGCTCGTCGAGATCCCCTCGGCCGAGCGGCGCCTCGACGACTACCCGCACCAGCTCTCCGGCGGCATGCGCCAGCGCGTCATGATCGCCATGGCCCTCGCCTGCCGGCCGAAGCTGCTGCTGGCGGACGAGCCGACGACGGCGCTCGACGCGACGATCCAGGCGCAGATCCTGGACCTGCTGCGCGGCCTGCAGCGCGAGCTCGGCATGGCCGTGATCCTCATCACGCACGACCTCGGCGTCGTCTCCGAGGTCGCGCATCGCGTCCTCGTGATGTACGCGGGCCGCGTCGTGGAGACCTCGCCCGCGGCCAAGATCTTCGGGCGGCCGCTGCATCCCTACACCGAGGGCCTGCTCGCCTCGATCCCGCGGCTCGAGGGGCCGATCGAGCGCCTCGACGCCATCCCGGGCCAGGTGCCCCCGCCCGACGCCATGCCGGCAGGCTGCCGCTTCGCGCCGCGCTGCCGATATGCCGAGCCGGCCTGCGCCGCCGCGCCGCCGCCGCTGGCGCCACGCGGCCCGGGGCGCGCGGCCGCATGCATCAGGGTGCCCGCATGACCCCGCTCCTCGAGGCCCGCGGGCTGGTGAAGCACTTCCCCGCCGGGACCCCGGGCGTGTTCGATCGCGCGCCGCAGGTCGTGCGCGCCGTCGACGGCGTCGACCTCTCGCTGCAGCCCGGCGAGACGCTGGCGCTGGTCGGCGAGTCGGGCTGCGGCAAGTCGACGACCGGGCGCCTCGTCCTGCGACTGATCGAGCCCGACGCCGGCACGATCCTGTTCGAGGGGCGCGACCTTCGCCGCGAGACGCCCGCGCGCATGCGCGAGCTGCGCCGGCAGATGCAGATCATCTTCCAGGACCCGTTCGGCTCGCTCGACCCGCGCATGACGGTCGGCCGCATCGTCGCGGAGCCGCTCGTGGTCCACGGCGTCGGCGACCGCGCCGAGCGCACGCGCCGGGTCGGCCAGTTGCTGGAACGCGTGGGCCTGGCGCCCGCGCATGCCGCGCGGCACCCGCACGAGTTCTCCGGCGGGCAGCGCCAGCGCATCGGCATCGCGCGCGCCCTGGCGCTCGACCCGCGGCTGATCGTCTGCGACGAGCCCGTCTCCGCGCTCGACGTGTCGATCCAGGCGCAGGTCCTGAACCTCATGCTCGACCTGCAGCGCGAGCGCGGCCTCGGCTACGTCTTCATATCCCACAACCTCGCCGTCGTGCGATACATGGCCAACCGTATCGCCGTCATGTACCTGGGCCGGATCGTCGAGGAGGCATCGCGCGACGAGCTCTTCGCCGACCCGCGCCATCCCTACACGCGCGCGCTCCTCTCCGCCGTGCCCGAGCCCGGGTCGGCGCGCGCGCGCCAGCGCATCGTGCTCACCGGCGACGTGCCGAGCGCGATCGACCCGCCCTCGGGCTGCCGCTTCCGCACCCGCTGCCCGCACGCGACCGAGACCTGCGCGCGCGTCGAGCCCGTCCTCGCGCCCGCGGGCGGAAGCCGCAAGGTCGCCTGCCACCTCGTC
Organism: Alphaproteobacteria bacterium; assembly: GCA_016869915.1. Classification (GTDB taxonomy): domain Bacteria; phylum Pseudomonadota; class Alphaproteobacteria; order CACIAM-22H2; family CACIAM-22H2; genus CAIOSQ01. The sequence continues at coordinate 4,255 of VGDA01000007.1, read as the reverse complement.
ACGCCACCGGAGACGACGACAGCATGATCACGCTCGACGACATCCGCGCGGCACGCGCGCGCATCGCCGGAGGCGTCCGCGTGACGCCGATGCTGCAGGCGACGCTCGCGCGCGAGCCGATCGCGCCCGGCGCGGAGCTCTGGTTCAAGCTCGAATGCCTGCAGGTCACCGGCTCGTTCAAGGCGCGTGGCGCGATGTCGAAGCTGCGCGCGCTGCCGGAGGAAGCGGTGCGCCGCGGCCTCGTCACCGCCTCGGGCGGCAACCACGGCATCGCCGTCGCCTACGCGGGCATGCTGGCGAAGGTGCCGACGACGATCTTCGTCCCCGTCGGCGTCTCGCCGGCCAAGGCGAGGAAGATCGAGTCCTACGGGGCGAAGCTGGTCGTCGGCGGCGCCTCCTGGTTCGAGGCGAACAAGGACGCGCTCGCGCTGGCCGCGACGGGGCCGACCTACATCCACGCCTTCGCCGACGAGCAGGTCATCGCCGGCCAGGGCACGACCGCGCTCGAGCTGGTCGAGCAGATGCCCGAGATCGACATGCTGGTCGTCGCCATCGGCGGCGGCGGCCTCATCGCCGGCATGTCGCTGGCCGCGAAGGCGCTGCGGCCGGGGATCCGCGTCGTCGGCGTCCAGCCCACGGGCGCCGCGAGCATGCACGACTCGCTGCGCGCCGGGCGCATGGTCGAGCTCGACCGCGTCACCACCCGCGTCCCGACGCTCGCGGCGCGGCGCACCGAGGAGGTCAACTTCGAGATTGTGCGCCGCAACGTCGACGACATCGTCCTGATCGAGGACGACGACATGGACGCGGCGAGCCGCTGGCTGTGGCGCGAGATGAACGTCGCCGCGGACCCGAGCGGCGCGGCGACGGTGGCGGCCCTGATGACCGGTCGCATCAGGCCGCCCGCCGGCGCGAGGATCTGCGCGCTCGTCTGCGGCGCCGGCGCGGAGGGCACGCAGGGATGAAGGTCGACTTCGACCTCATCGCCGAGGCCGCGCGCGTGCTGCGCCCGGCCATCGTCGAGACGCCGCTGCTCGGCTCGCCCGTCCTCGACGCGCTCGCCGGCGCGCGCATCCTCTGCAAGGCGGACAACCTCCAGCGCACGGGTTCGTTCAAGTATCGCGGCGCGTTCTTCCGCCTGTCGCGCCTCACGGCCGAGGAGCGCGCGCGCGGCGTGGTCGCCTTCTCCTCCGGGAACTTCGCGCAGGCCCTCGCCGCCGCGGGCGCCGCGGCCGGCGTGAAGGTGACGATCGTCATGCCGGTCGACGCGCCGCGCGCGAAGATCGACGCCACGCGCAACTACGGCGCCGAGGTCGTGCTTTCCGAGCACGGGACGCGCAACCGCGAGGAAGCGGCGAACGAGCTCGCGATGAAGCTGGCCGAGGAGCGCGGCCTCGCGAAGCTCCATCCCTTCGACGACCCGCTCGTGGTCGCCGGGCAGGCCAGCTGCGGGATCGAGGTCGTGCGCCAGGCGGCCGAGCGCGGCGTCGTCCTCGACACGCTCGTCGTGCCGGTCGGCGGCAGCGGCCTGATCGCGGGCGTCGCGCTCGCGGTGCGCCGCCTCTCGCCGGCGACGCGCGTCGTCGGCGCGGAGCCCGATGGCTTCGACGACCTGCGTCGCTCGCTGGTCGCGGGCGACAGGCAGCGCGTGCAGCCCGGCGCGACCTCGATCTGCGACGCGCTGCAGGCCGCGACGCCCGGGGCCGTGCCCTTCGGCGCGGCGCAGGACGCGATCGCCGAGGGCGTGAGCGTCACCGACGCGGAGGCCGTCGCCGGCATGCGCGCGGCCTTCACGCACCTGAAGCTCGTCTGCGAGCCGTCCGGCGCGATCGCGCTCGGGGCCGTGCTGGCGGGCAAGCTGGGGCCGTCGCCGGGCACCGTCGGCGTGGTGCTGTCCGGCGGCAACATCGCGGTCGAGGACTACGTGCGGCTGCTCGCCGCCTGAGCGGCGGCGGGCGTCAGCCGCCGCGCGGCTTCTCGCGCTCCACGGCATCCAGCCCTTCGCGCAGCTTGCGCTCGAGCACGGGCTTGAGGTCGGCCTCCGGCTTCGCGCCGAGCGCGCGCTGCCACTGGAAGCGCGCCTCGTTGCGCCGCCCGACCTTCCAGTACGCGTCGCCGAGATGGTCGAGGATCACCGCCTCCTGCGGCAGGATCTCCACGGCGCGCTCCAGCAGCGGCACGGCCTCGGCGTGCCGGCCGAGCTTGTAGAGGGCCCAGGCGAGGGAATCGATGATGTGGCCGCTCTGCGGGCGCAGCTCGACCGCGCGCTCGAGCATCCTGAGCGCGAGGTCGTAGTGCTCGGGGAAGCCCTTGTCGACCCAGGAATAGGCCAGGTAGTTCATCACGTCGGGCTGCTCGGGCTGCAGCTCGAGCGCCTTGCGGAAATCGGCCTCCGCGCGGGGCCACTGGTCGGAGCGCTCGAAGGCGATGCCGCGCGAGAAGAAGAGCGTCCAGTGCCGGCGCTCGGGGCTGGCGACGCGGGCGATGGCGCGGTCGTAGACCGGCGCCGCCTCCGCGAAGCGCTCCTTGCCCCTGAGGATGCCGGCCTTGGTGGCGAGGGCATCGATCCGCTCCGGCCTTTCGGCGGCCATCGTCTCGAGCAGCTCCATGGCCTCGTCGATGCGGTCGAGCTGGCGCAGGCTGTCCGCGACGCGCAGCCGCGCCGGCCAGGCGAGCGGGGAGGACGGCTCGATCCGGCCGAAGGCCGCGATCGCGTCGGCATGGCGCTTCTGCTGGTCGAGGACGTCGCCCACCAGCAGCAGCGCGCCCGCGTCGGTCGGCGCAAGCACGGTGGCGAGCCGCGCATAGGGCATGGAGAGCGCGCCGTCGCCCTCGCCGCGCAGGACGGTGGCGACGTCGAAGAGCGCGGCCGCGAAGCCGGCGCGCGCGTCGGTCGCCACGAGCCTGCGCCCGCCCGGCTCGACCTGCGCGCGGAGCATCGCGAAGGCGAGGGAGTCGCGGTCGCGGGCGGCCGCGGCGTCGAGCATCGCGCGCGCCTCGGCGTCGCGCCCGCGCGCCAGCAGGAAGGCCGCGAAGGCCTCGGCCACGCGCGGCGTGGTCGCGCCCTCGGCGCCGGTCACGCGGCGGAACGCGGCCTCGGCGTCGTCGTGCCGCCCGAGCAGGGCGGAGACGAGCGCGGAGTGGAAGTCCACGATCCCGCGCAGCTCGGCCATGTCCGCGATCGGCTTCATGGCGTCGAGCGCGGCGGCGTTTCCGCGCGCGGCCTCGGCCCAGGTGCGCAGCAGCGGGAAGAGGAGGCGGTTCACGCCCTGGAGCGGGATCTCCGCGAGGCGCCTGCCCGCCTCGTCCCATTCGCCGCGCGACACGGCGTCGACCGCGAGCGTCAGCGCCGCCGCGGCGTTGGCGGGGGAACGCTCGGCGATGCGCCGCGCGGCGGCGAGGGCGCGCGGGAACTCGCCCTCGGCGACCAGCGCCGCGTGCAGGCGCTGCTCGATGTCGAAGTTGCCGGCCTCGCCGCGCAGGGCAGCCTCGAAGTAGCGCGCCGCGCTCGCCTGGTCGCGCTGTCGCTCGGCGTGGCGCGCGGCGAGGTAGTTGCCGACGGCGCTGCGCGAGGGCTGCACGGCGTCGGTCGAGGCCACCGACGCCGCGACGGGCGCGAAGGCTGCGAGGAAGGCGAGGAGCGGCGCGGTCGCGCGGCCCAGCCAGGGTCGTCTCGTCGGGCGATGCGGCATCGTCGTCGAACATAGCGCGGCGGGCGGCCGCGCGGCAGGCCTACATGTTCGGGTAGTTGGGGCCCCCGCCGCCCTCGGGGACCGTCCAGTCGATGTTCTGGGTCGGGTCCTTGATGTCGCATGTCTTGCAGTGCACGCAGTTCTGCGCGTTGATCTGCAGGCGAGGGCCCGCCGCGTCCTCCCGGCCCACGATCTCGTAGACGCCGGCCGGGCAGTAGCGCTGCTCCGGCGCGTCGTAGGCCGCGAGGTTGTGCGCGACCGGGACGGAGGGATCCCTCAGCCTGAGATGGGCGGGCTGGTTCTCCTCGTGGTTGGTGTTCGACAGGAACACCGAGGAGAGGCGGTCGAAGGAGATGCGGCCGTCCGGCTTCGGGTAGGCGATCGGGGTGGAGGCGGCGAGCGGCCGTAGCGACTCGTTGTCGGCGTGGTGGCGCAGCGTCCAGGGGGCCTTCCCGCGGAAGACGTAGGTATCGAGCGCCGCGTGGGCGAGGCCGACATAGAGGCCCTTCTGGAAGGCCGGGCGGATGTTGCGCACGGAACGCAGTTCCTCCCAGACCCAGGAC
>VGDA01000006.1 GCA_016869915.1 Alphaproteobacteria bacterium | reverse complement strand
CGACGTCGGGGATCGTCGCCGGGCTGGTGACGATCGCGGCCCCGCAGGCGCGCACCAGCGCGGGCTCCATCGCGGCGAGGCGCCGGCGCAGCGCCGGGTCGATGCCCGTCTCCAGCGCCAGCGGGTGGTGGATTAGCGCGACGGCGCGCAGGCCCGGCGCGGGCAGCGCGCCCTCGAAGGCGGGCAGGGCGAGGCCGTCGACGACGAGCACCGCGCCTTGCGCGGCGGCGACGCAGGCGCGCGCCGCCGCGCGCGCGGCCTCGTCGGCGTCGGGGAAGCGGCCGGCGAGCTCGTGCAGCACCACGCGCCGGCCCTGCGCGGCGAGGCCGACGAGGATCGCGGCGTCGTAGCGGTAGCCGCCGGTCGGCTGGTCGATCCGGCCCGGGCAGGCGAAGTGCAGCGCCGCGCCTGCGCTCATGCCAGCGGCGCGTCGTAGGCGGCCCAGGCGGTCGGGGATTCGCGCAGCGTCACCTTCATCGCCGCGGGCGGCGGCGAGGGCGCGAGCGCGCCGGTCGCGATCGCCGCCTTCGCGCGGCGCCAGATCTCGCCGGCCAGGAACTCGGTCGTCGTGTTGACGCCCGCGAAGTCCTTCTCGTCGTCGAGGTTGCGGTAGTTCATCGCGTCGAGCGTGCGCGCGAGCATGTCGGCGAGGCGGCCGATGTCGGCGACCAGGCCATGCGCGTCGAGCGCCGGCGCACGGATCTCGAGCTCCACCGCGTAGGTGGCGCCGTGCAGGCGCTGCGCGGGCCCGAAGACCTCGCCGCGGAAGCTGTGCGCGATCATGAAGTGGTTGCAGGCGGTGAGGCTGTACATCTCGCTCTCCTGGTCAGTATTCGACGACGACATGGGGCCGCGCGGGATTGCCCTCGAGCAGCGCGGGCAGGCGACCGGGCAGGTCCGCGAAGGCGACGCGCGGGCCGAGCAGCAGGTCGAGGCGCGGGTCGGCGAGCAGCGCGAGCGCGCGCGCGAGGCGCTGGGCATGCGTGGTCGTCGCGCGCATCGGCCGCGCGACATGGCCGACCTGCGTGGCGAGGATGGTCAGGCGGCGCGAATGGAAGGCACCGCCGAGCGGCAGCGCCACCGGCCGGTCGCCGAACCAGCTCGCCTCGACGATCCGGCCCTCGAAGGCCGCGATCGACAGCGCGGCGACGAGGCCGTCGGGGTTGCCGCTGGCGTGGAAGACGACGTCGTGCTCGCCCTCGGGATGCGCGCGCGCGTCGAGGCCGAGCTCGCCGGCGAGCGCGCGGCGCACGGGATCGGGCTCGACCACCAGCGGCGCCGCGCCGTGCAGCGCGCGCGCCAGGAAGGCGACGAGCAGCCCGACCACGCCCGCGCCGACGACCGCGATGCGCGCGCCGGGCGCGGCCTCGGCGTCCCACAGCGCGTTGAGCGCGGTCTCCATGTTGGCCGCGAGCGTGGCGCGCGCGTCGGGCACGTCGTCGGGGATGCGCGTGGCCCAGGACCCGGGCACGACGAAGCGGTCCTGGTGCGGGTGCAGGACGAAGACGCGCTCGCCCGCGCGCTCCCCGTCCTCGACCACGCCGACCGCGCAGTAGCCGTACTTGACCGGGAAGGGGAACTCGCCCTCCTGGAAGGGGCAGCGCATGCGCGCATGCTCGCTCGCCGGCACGCGGCCCCAGAGCACCAGGCGCTCGGTGCCGCGGCTGATGCCGCTCGCGGCCATGCGCACGACGAGCTCGCCGGGGCCCGGCGCGGCCAGCGCGGCCATGCGCAGCTCGCCGCGTCCCGGCCCGGTGGCCCAGAAGGCGCGCGCCGTCGTCATGGCAGGCGCAGCTCGAACAGCATGTCCTCGCCCAGCGCGAGGCGGCGCGCGCGCGGCCGCAGCGCGGCGTCGAGCGTCGCGATCGGCGGCAGGTCGAGGCCATGCCGGCCCGAGCCGATGACGATCGGCGCGACGACGACATGAAGGGCGTCGAGCGCGCCGGCGGCCAGGAAGCGCGAGACCGTCGCGCCGCCGCCCTCCACCAGCACGCGCCGCGCGCCGCGCGCGGCGAGCAGGTCGAGCACGCCGCGCGCGTCGAAGCCGTCCCTGCCGCGCGGCAGCGCCGCCGCCTCGGCGCGTCCCGGCGCGGCCGCGCCGGCGGGGCCGAGGACGAGGGTCGGCGCCGCGCCGTCGGCGAAGGCGTGGCGGTCGGCGCGCAGGCCGCCGCGCGTGTCGAGGACGACGCGCAGCGGGTTCGGCCCGGCGCAATGGCGCACGGTCAGGCGCGGGTCGTCGGCCAGCAGCGTGCCGGCGCCGACCACGACCGCGTCGGCGAGCGCGCGCAGCCGGTGCAGGTGCACGAGGCTGCGCGGCCCGGTCACGTAGTGGGAATGGCCGCTCGCCGTGGCGATGCGCCCGTCGAGGCTCTGGCCGAGCTGCGCGAAGGCGATGCGGGGCGCGAGCAGCGGCAGCAGGAAGTCCAGCAGGTCGCGCGCCGCCTGCGTCGGGGCGTCCCCGCCCGGCGCGCGCCAGGACAGGTCGGGCGAGAGCGCGAGGCCGCCATGCGCGACGGTCGCGCGGGGGCCGTCCGGCCGCCAGGCGTCGCGCGCGGCGAGCAGCGCCGCCCAGGCCATGTCCTCGTCGATCGCCATGCGTCCCCGGCATGCTCGGATCGCGGCGATACCGGCCGCGCCCGGGCCGGTGTATACCCCAGCGGCGCCGTGGCTGGCACGGCGGGTTTTCCGGGTCCCCATGCCCAACGGTCCCATGTCCGACACAGCAACGCGGCCCCCGGGGCCGATCGAGCTTCCCGACATCGCCGCGCGCAGCGAGGCCGTGCGCCGCGCCATCGACGCGCTGCGCCGCGGCGGCGCGGTGGCGCTGGGCGAGGGCCCCGCGCGCCTCGCCGTCGCCGCGGCCGAGGTCCTCTCCCAGCCGACGCTCGACGCGCTGCGCGCCTCGGATGCCGGCGCGGTCGTCCTCGCGATGACCTCGCCGCGCGCCGGCGCGCTGGGCATGGAGGCGGCCGACCGGCCGCATGTCGCGCATCTGCGCCCCGCCGCGTCGCTCGACGAGATCCGCGCGCTGGCCCAGCCGCAGGGCGTCGACCTGCGCCCGCTGCTGGCGGGGGAGGACGACGCCTCCGCCGACCCGGCCATCGCCGCGGCGCTGCAGCTCGCCAAGCTGGCCGGGCTGATGCCGATGATCCTATTCGCGCGCGACGTCGCCGGGCGCATCGACCTGCCCGCGCTCTCGGCCGCGGGCATCCTGACCTTCGCGGAGGATTCCGCGCGCTGGCTCACCAGAGTCGCGGAGACGCGCCTGCCGCTCGCCGACGCCGAGGATGCGCGGCTCGTCGCCTTCCGTCCCTGGGATGGCGGCGCCGAGGCGCTGGCCATCGTCATCGGCACGCCCGACACCGCTTCGCCGGTGCCCGTGCGCATCCACTCCTCGTGCTTCACCGGCGACCTGATCGGCAGCCTGCGCTGCGACTGCGGCGACCAGCTGCGCGGCGCGATCCGCGCCATCGCCGATCTCGGCGCGGGCGTCGTCGTCTACCTGCCGCAGGAGGGCAGGGGCATCGGGCTCGTCAACAAGATCCGCGCCTACGCGCTGCAGGACGCTGGCTTCGACACGATCGACGCCAACACGCACCTGGGCTTCGAGCCCGACGAGCGCGGCTACGCCGCCGCCGGCGAGATCCTGCGCCGCCTCGGCATCTCGCGCATCCGCCTGCTCACCAACAACCCCGGCAAGCGCGCCGCGCTGGCGGGGCTCGGCGTCGAGGTCGTCGACCGGCTGCCGCTGGTGATCGCGCCCAACCCGCACAACGAGGCCTATCTGCGCACGAAGAAGCTGCGCGATGGCCACGGCTTCTGAGGCGCCGGCCGGTGTCCGCGGTGCCGAGCCGGCGCAACGCGATCGGCATGCTGGCGCTGGTCGTCGGCCTCGTCGCCTATGCGCTCGTCGCGATGGTCGCGGGCGCGGCGCTGGCCGAGGCCCATTGGCTGGCGCAGTTCTGCTTCTACGTCGTGGCCGGGCTCGCCTGGCTCTGGCCGGCGCGGCTGCTGCTGCGCTGGATGGCGCGCGGCTGAGGCCGCCCGCCGGCATCGAACACGAGGGACAATGACCGAGGAACTCTTCCGCGAGGACGCCTACCTGAAGGACTGCGTCGCGCGCGTCGTCGGCGTCGACGAGGCGGGCATCCGCCTCGACCGCACCGTCTTCTACCCGACCGGCGGCGGCCAGCCCGGCGACACCGGGCGCCTGCTGCGCGCCGACGGCTCCGTCGTCGCGATCGCCGACACGCGCAAGTCGCGCGAGACCGGAGAGATCCTGCACGTGCCCGCGCCGGGCCAGCCCGCCGTGGCGCCGGGCGAGGAGCTGCGCGCCGCGATCGACTGGGAGCGCCGGCACCGCCACATGCGCATGCACACCGCGCTGCACGTGCTCTGCGCGGTCGTGCCCTACGGCGTCACCGGCGGCCAGGTCGGCGACCTGCGCAGCCGCCTCGACTTCGACATCGGCGAGGGCAGCCTGGAGCGCGAGCCGATCGAGGCGCGGCTCAACGAGCTGGTCGCCAGCGGCAAGCCCGCCTCGGCGCGCTGGATCAGCGACGAGGAACTGGCCGCGACGCCGGAGCTCGTGCGCACCATGTCCGTGAAGCCGCCGACCGGCCATGGCCGCGTGCGGCTGATCGAGATCGCGGGCATCGACCTCCAGCCCTGCGGCGGCACGCATGTCGCGAGCCTCGCGGAGATCGGGCTGCTCGCGGTCGAGAAGATCGAGAGCAAGGGCAAGCGCAACCGGCGCGTCGTCGTCGCGCTCGCCGCGCCCTGAACGCGATGCCCGCGCCGCTCCCGCCCGCGGTCGGCGCGGAGGATTTCCGCCGTGGCATGCGCCGCCTCGCCTCGGGCGTGACGATCATCGCTTCCGCGCTTGGCGGCGAGCGCAGCGGCCTGACCGCCACCGCGGTCACCTCGCTGACGGCCGAGCCGCCGCAACTCCTGGTCTGCGTCAACCGCTCGGCCGCGGCGCACGAGCAGATCCGCAAGGGCGAGGCGCTGTGCGTCAACCTGCTGGCGCTCGAGCATCGCGCGCTCGCCGAGCGCTTCGCGGGCATCGGCGGCATCCACGGCCCGGAGCGCTTCGAGGCCGGCGCCTGGACGACGCTGGCGACCGGCGCGCCGGTGCTGGCCGACGCGCTCGCGGCCTTCGACTGCGTGGTCGTCGACGCGGTCGACGTCGCCACCCACACGATCTTCATCAGCCGCGTCGTCGCCGTGCGCGCACGCGAGGACGGGGTCCCGCTCGCCTGGGAATCCGGCGGCTTCGCAAGCGTGCGGCGCGAGGAGTGAGGCGCGCGCCGCGCGCCGCTCAGCCCAGCCTGGAGGCGGCGAGGGGGCGCAGGTCGGCCTCGGGCCGCGCGCCGTAGTGCGAGATGACCTCCGCCGCGCAGGCATGGCCCAGCGCGGCGCAGGCCGCGAGCGGCCGCTCGCGCGCCATGCCGAGCAGGAAGCCCGCCGCGTAGAGGTCGCCCGCGCCGGTGGTGTCGACCAGGCGCTCGACCTTGTCGGCCGGCACGTGCTGGACGAGGCCGCTGCCGACCACGACCGAGCCCTTCTCCGAGCGCGTGACCGCCCAGGTGCGCCCGCCGCGCGCGTCGCAGCGCGCGATCGCGGCGTCGAAGTCCTTCTCCTCCCAGAGCGACAGGATCTCCGCCTCGTTGGCGAAGACGATGTCGACGCCGTCGGCGATCAGGGCGCGGAACTCGGCGCGGTGGCGGTCGACGCAGAAGGCGTCGGACAGCGTCAGCGCGACCTTCGCGCCGCCGGCGCGCGCCAGGCGCATGGCCTTGCGGAAGGCCTCCTTGGCCATCGGCCTGTCCCAGAGATAGCCCTCCAGGTAGACGATGCGCGCGGCGCCGATCTGCACCGGGTCGACGTCGCCCGGCCCGAAATCGACGCAGGCGCCGAGATGCGTCTGCATCGTGCGCTGGGCGTCCGGCGTCACGAAGACGAGGCAGCGCGCGGTGGGCTCGCCCTCGCGCGCTGCCGGCGTGTCGAAGCGCACGCCCGCGGCGTTGATGTCGTGGCGGAAGACCTGGCCCAGCTGGTCCGCGAAGACGCGGCCCATGTAGCCCGCGCTGCCGCCCAGCGCGGCGACGCCGACCATGGTGTTGGCGGCCGAGCCGCCGGAGGCCTCGATCGCCGGCCCCATGTCGGCGTAGAGCTGGTCGGCGCGCGCGGCGTCGACCAGCGTCATCGCGCCCTTGGCGAGGCCGTGGCGCGCGAGGAATGCGTCGTTGGTGCGCGCGATCACGTCGACGATCGCGTTGCCGAGCCCGACCACGTCGAGTCGCTGCGTCATGTGTCTTCCGTCCCGGTGGGGTTGTTCAGGCCATGCACCAGGCGAGGATGCCCTTCTGCACGTGCAGCCGGTTCTCCGCCTCGTCCCAGACGACGGATTGCGGGCCGTCGATCACCTCGTCGACGACCTCCTCGCCGCGATGGGCGGGCAGGCAGTGCATGAACACCGCGTCCGGCCGCGCGCGCGCCATCAGTGCGCGGTCGACGCGGTAGGGCGCCAGCATGTTGTGGCGGTTCTCGCGGCCGAGCTTGGCGGCGCTGCTCTCCTGGTCCATCGAGACCCAGGTGTCGGTCACCACCGCGTCGGCGTCCCTGACCGCGGCCTCGGGGTCGTGGGTGACGACCAGCCGCGCGCCCTCGGCGCGCGCCCAGCCGAGGATCTCCGCCGGCGGCGAGAGCTCCGGCGGGCAGGCGAGGCGCAGCGTGAAGTCGAAGCGCGCCGCGGCCTGGATCCAGGAGCCGGCCATGTTGTTGCCGTCGCCCGACCACGCCACGGTGCGGCCGCGGATCGGGCCGCGATGCTCCTCGAAGGTCATCACGTCGGCCATCACCTGGCAGGGATGGGTGCGCTCGGTCAGCCCGTTGATGACCGGCACCGTCGCGTGCTCGGCCATCTCCATGAGCCGCGCATGCGAGGTGGTGCGGATCATGATCGCGTCGACGTAGCGCGACAGCACGCGCGCGGTGTCGGCGATGGTCTCGCCGCGGCCGATCTGCGTGTCCGCCGGCGTCAGGATCACGGCCTCGCCGCCTAGCTGGCGGATGCCGACCTCGAAGGACACGCGCGTGCGCGTCGAGGGCTTCTCGAAGATCATCGCCAGCGACTTGCCGGCGAGCGGCCGCGCCGCGCCGCCGGGCGGCTCGCGGCGCTTGTGCGCGCCGGCGAGCGACAGGATCGAGCGCAGCGTCGGCGCGTCGAGCCTGTCGATGTCGAGGAAGTGCCGTGGCTGGGCCATGGGCCTCACCCCGCCTTCGCGCCCGCGCGCGCCTTCGCCGCGAGCTCGTCGGCCGCCGCGTCGATGATCGCGCAGGCCTCGGCGACGTGCTCGGGCCCGGCGATGAGCGGCGGCAGCAGGCGCACGACGTTGTCGCCGGCGTTGACGGTCAGCAGCTGGCGCGCGCGCAGCGCCGCGGCGACCTCGCCCTGCGGCATCCTGCATTTCAGGCCGAGCATCAGGCCCTGGCCGCGCACTTCCTCGAAGACCTCGGGATGGCGCTCGACGATGCCCTGCAGCTGCTGCACGAGATGGCTGGAGACCTGCTGCACGCGGTCGAGGAAGCCCTCCTCGAGCATGACGTCCATCACGGCGTTGCCGCAGGCCATCGCCATCGGGTTGCCGCCATAGGTCGAGCCATGCGAGCCCGCGGTCATGCCGGCCGCGGCCTTCGCCGTGGCGAGGCAGGCGCCGAGCGGGAAGCCGCCGCCGATCGCCTTGGCGAGCGACATGACGTCCGGCGCCACGCCGGCCCATTCATGCGCGAAGAGGCGCCCGGTACGGCCCATGCCGCACTGGATCTCGTCGAAGAAAAGCAGGATGCCGTGCTTGTCGCAGAGCTCGCGCAGGCCGCGCAGGCATTGCGGCGGCACGGGGCGGATGCCGCCCTCGCCCTGCACCGGCTCGATCAGGATGCCCGCGGTCTGCGGGCCGATCGCCGCCTTCAGCGCCTCGTGGTCGCCGAAGGGCACCTGGTCGAAGCCATCGACCGCGGGGCCGAAGCCGTCGATGTACTTCCTGTTCCCGCCAGCCGCGATGGTCGCGAGGGTGCGGCCATGGAAGGCGCCCTCGAACGTCACCAGCCGGTAGCGCTCGGGATGGCCATGGTGGGCGTGGTACTTGCGCACCGTCTTGATGCCGCACTCCATCGCCTCGGCGCCGGAATTGGTGAAGAACACCGTGTCGGCGAAGCTGTTCTCGACGAGGCGCCGCGCGAGGCGCTCGCCCTCGGGGATGCGGAAGATGTTGGAGACGTGCCAGAGCTTCTGCGCCTGCTCGACCAGCGCGGCCACCAGCCGCGGATGGGCGTGGCCGAGCGCGGTCACGGCGATGCCGCTCATGAAGTCCAGGTAGCGTCGGCCGTCGGTCCCGTGCAGGTACACGCCCTCGCCGCGCTCGATGGCGAGGTCGAGCCGGGCATAGGTGGGCATGACGGGCGGGAACGCCTGGGACGTGGCGACGCTCACTTGGTCTCTCCTTCGGGACGCCGGCCGGGGCCGGCCGGGGCCGGCCGGGAACGGCTCCAAAACGCGAAGGGACCCGGTTACCGGGTCCCCACACGATCGGAAAACACCAGTTTAATCGCGCACTTCGCCCCGATGTCAACCCGTGGCAGGGCAGGCGGGGGGTCCATCGGGCTCCCCTCCGCGCATCGCGCGGATGGGAGGGGAGCCAGGTGGTCCTCCCCGACTCCCCTCCCGTCCGCGCATCGCGCGGATGGGAGGGGTGGCGCCGCGTGGCAGCGCGGCGACGGGGAGGGCAATGGCGCTGGAGGCCAGGCGCGGAGCACGGGCTCTGGCGGTGAACCGCCGATCGAGCCGCGCAGCGCCCGCTCGCCGCGCATGCCATCGGCCCGGCCGCCGCGCGTCCTGCCTCAGGCGCGTAGCCGGTATCCCGTCGCGAAGAGCCGGTGGCAGAGGGTGCCGAGCGCCAGGTTGGCGGCGAGCATGGCCGCCACGCCGGTCCACAGCCCGCCATCGGCATGGCCGAGGAAGCCGTAGCGGAACCCGTCGATCATGTAGAAGAACGGGTTGGCGAGCGCGACCGCGTGCCAGGGCTCCGGCAGCCGGTCGACCGTGTAGAAGGTGCCCGACAGGAAGGCGAGCGGCGTCACCACGAAGTTGGTGACCGCGGCGATGTGGTCGAATTTCTGCGACCAGATCCCCGCCAGCACCCCCAGCAGCGACATCAGCATCGTCGCCGCCAGCGCGTGGAAGGCGACGAAGCCCGGCGCGTGCAGGCGCATCGGCACGAAGGGCAGCAGGCAGGCCGCGACCGCCGCGCCGACCGCGAGGCCGCGCGCGACGCCGCCCAGCGCGAAGCCGAGCGTCAGCTCCCCCGCGCTCAGCGGCGGCATCAGCGAGTCGACGATGTTGCCCTGCACCTTGGCGATGACCAGCGAGGAGGAACTGTTGGCGAAGGCGTTCTGCGCCATCGCCATCATCACGAGGCCGGGCGCCAGGAACTCCGCGAAGCGCACGCCCGCGATCTCGCGCACCGCCCCGCCCAGCGCCAGCGCGAAGACCGCGAGTAGCAGCAGCGTGGTGACCACCGGCGCGGCGACGGTCTGCATGCCGACCTTGAGGAAGCGCCGCACCTCGCGCCCCACCAGCGTGCCGAGCCCGATCCAGTTGACCGCGCCATAGCGCCGCGGCGCCGGCGGCAGCGCGCCGGCGCGTGGCGTCCTCGCCTGCTGCGCGTCCTGCGTCATGGGGCGCGGAGGATTACGCCCCGCCACGCGCCGCTGCAAGCGGCGCGCGCGCGTGCCACACTCGCGCCGACGACATGGGACGCAAGCCGCCACCCGCCATCGACCAGGCCGCGCTCGAGCGCGCGGCGCTGCGCTACCTCGAGCGCTTCTCCGCCTCGCGCGCGCAGGTGCTGCGCGTGCTCGCGCGCCGCGTCGACCGCGCCGTGCGCGCCGATCCCGCGCTCGAGCGCGCGGCGATCCTCGCGACGGCCGAGGCGGTGGTGGCGGCGATCGTCGCGCGCGGCCTGCTCGACGACGCGCGCTTCGCCGAGGGGCGCGCGCGCAGCCTCGCCGCGCGCGGCCGCTCGCCGGTCGTGATCCGCGAGGCGCTGCGCGAGAAGGGCGTCGGCCGCGCCGAGGTGGAGCGCGCGATGGAGGCGCTCGTCGAGGAGACGGGCGGCGATCCCGCGCTCGCCGCCGCGCTGGCGCTGGCGCGCCGCCGCCGCCTCGGCCCCTGGCGCCCGGCCGCGGAGCGCGCCGCGCGGCGCGACAAGGACCTCGGGATCCTCGCCCGCGCCGGCTTCCCGCGCGGCCTCGCCACGCGCATCGTCGACGCCCCCGACATCGCCGCGCTCGAGGCGCTGCGCGCGGGCGAGGGCTAGGGGATCAAGGGAGCGTTAATCGGCGCCGGGCGATGGTTCGGCCTGCGAGCGGTCCGCGCCGGGCGGATCCGCGACGCGCCGCTGGATGACGCCATGACGAAACGCCCGCTCCCGCTCCTCGCCGCCTTCGTCGCCCTGCCGCTCGCCCTCGCGCCGGCCGCGGCGCCGGCGGCGGAGGGCGACCATGACGGCAGGTGGCGGCTCGAATATGCCTGCACGCAGAACAGCGCGAACGGCGCCGCCGCCTTCCGCGCGCGCATCGAGCTGCAGGTGCAGGGCGGCGTGCTCTCCGCGCGGACCGCGTCGCGGAACAACCGCCTCAACCGCGACGACGTCGAGCAATGGAGCGGCGGCTTCTCCGGCGCGTCGATCTCGATGCGCACCGCTGGCAGCGCCTCCGACGGTGCGAGCTGGGAATACGAATGGAGCGGCACGGCCTCCGCGCCCGCCGAGGGCAGCGTCACCGGCGCGCTGTTCGCCTCCGTGCGCGGCGCGCGCACGCAGGTGCGCGGCTGCGAGGGGACGCTCGTCCTCGTCGCGCCGGCGCCGTCGAGCCTCGCCGCGCGCGCGGCGTCGCGCCAGCAGGAGGCCAACGCGGCCGCCGCGCGCCAGAAGGAGGCCGAGGACGCAGCGGCGCGCCAGCGCGCGGTGGACGAGGCCGCGGCGCGCCAGCGCGAGGCCGATGCCGCCGCCGCGCGGCAGAAGGAGGCCGAGGACGCCGCGCGGGCCGCGCGCGGCACGACGCCGGCGCGAAGCCCGTCGCCCGATGGCCGCGCGTCGCCGCAGGCGACCCTGGAGGCCTTCCTCGAGGCGCATGCCGGCCATCGTGGCCTGGACCTCGTCCTGCTCGCCGATGTCGGCCAGCCCAGGGGCGCGTTCCAGCGCGCCGTGGGCGGCGGCCTCGTGCTGGTGCAGAAGACGTTCTGCGTGGAAGCCCCGCTCCTCTACGCCGAGCCCGAGCGCGCGCCGATCCCGCTGCGCGCACTGGGCGAGGCCGTGGGCGGCCTGCCCGAGGTCGTCGGTACGCGCACGGCCTATGGCGCGCTGGCCCGCGCGCCCGCGCGCCTCGTCGCCTCCGGCTTCCGCGACGATGCGGGGGACCGGCGCCTGGCGCCGGAATGGGCGCTCCGCTTCTCGTCCATCGCCTCGACGATCGCGGCCGCCACGCGGGAGAAGTTCGGCGCGGGCGCGGTCGAGTCGGTGACGATCGGCCCGAACTGCAGCCAGTCGGTCGCGTCGGCCCAGCTCGTGCCGCGCGTCTTCCTCCAGTCCGACATCGAGGAGCTGCTCGCGCCCGCGGCGGACCCGCAGCGCCGCGCCGCCAGGGCGCCGACGCTCAGGCAACGCTTCCCGCAGGTCGCCGACCAGCTGGCGCGCATCGCGCGCGGGGAATTCGCCGAGGTCGCCAGCATCGACGTCGCGTCGATGCGCGCGGTCGTCGCGCGGCGGTCCGAGGCGGAGGACCAGAAGCGCCAGAAGCAGGACGACTTCCTGGACGAGCTCGCGAACTCCGCGCCCGCGGGCGCAGGCGCGCGCTTCGGCGCGATCGTGCTGGGGACCGATGCGTCGCGCGCGGCGACCAACCACGCGCTGCGGCCCTGCGCGGTGAAGCCGGCCAACGACGAGTTCCCCGAGGACGTCGCCGACCTCGCGCTCGTGCTCAGGGGCGACGGCATCCGCGACGCCGTGCCCGGGCGCGCGGAGCCGCTGCGCGCCTTCGCCAGCATCGACGAGCTCTTCGTCCACCTGAAGCGCGGCGACCGCTGGTGCAGCGTCGTGGTCGGGAATGGCCGCGCGCTCGCCGCCCTCCACGGCGCGATGGAGCGCGACCGCGTCGCGCACACGATGGTCTGGCACGCGATCACGCTGGCCCAGCTCGGCGAGATCAAGGCCGGCACGCTCGGCTATCGCGCGATGGAGGGGCGCACCGCCCTGCAGGCATGGATCTTCGCCGGCCAGGTCGGCAACGCGACCCCGCAGGTGATCCAGGTCCTGGCGGAGCTCGGGATCATGGCGAAGCCCGGCTACGACGAGGCGATGGCGCGCCTCGCCGCCGCCAGGGGCGGCGACGCGGCCGACGTCCAGGGGCTGGTCGGGTTCCTGCAGGACGAGCGCGCGGCGCAGGCCCGCGGGCTGACGGTCGGCCAGCTGCGCGCGGAGCGTCGCGAGGAGGCGCGGCGCGCGGAGGCAGCGGCGGAGGCCGCGCGGGCGAACCGCGAGGCCGAGGCGCAGGGCTTCCGCGCGGTCGAGGGGCGCGGCGCGGCCGAGGCCATGGCGTTCGCGCGCGAGATCGGCGGCGCGACGCCGCGCCAGGTCGAGGCGCTGCGCATGCTCGGCGTCGAGACGAAGGCCGGCCACGACGAGGCGATGGCGCGGCTGAAGGCCAGCGGCCTGCGGGACGGCGAGGACGCGGACGCGCTGGTGGGCTTCCTGCGCGACGAGCGCGAGGCGCGGCAGCGCGGCATCTCGATCGCCCGGCTGCGCACGGAGCGCGAGGCGGCCGAGCGCCGCGCGGCCGCGGAGGCCGAGGCGGCACGCAGGGAGCAGGAGAAGCGCCGCGCCGTCGAGTTCCCCTTCGTCGCGGAGTTCACCTGCTCGGTCGCCCAGCAGCGCACCTCGCTGCAGGCCTGCCTCTATTCGGGCTCGATCCAGACCGAGGTCGAGATCCGCAACGGCGGCGACCACCGCGTCTTCAAGATCCACGACGTCGCGCAGATGGGCGCCTGGAACGGCAGCGCGCTGGTGGTCGACCTGCGCCGGAGCTTCGAGATCAAGGCGCAGAACGCGGACGAGACCTTCGTCCTCGGCCTCGTCGTGCGCGACCGCGCCTCCGGCGCGGTGCGCTACCAGCGCGAGGCCGGCAGGTTCGGCGCCCTGCGCGTAGGCAACTAGGACAAGGCGCGCCAGGCAAGGGCGGGCCCGACGCGCGCGTCCATTGCCCGAGGGCCGCATCGTCCCGCATGGTCCGCTCATGATCCATCCGCGGCAGGTGTCCATCGTCGCCGGCTTCGCGCTCCTCGGCGCGGCGATCGGGCTGGCGATCGTGCTGGCGCTGGCCGGGCCCGCCTGGCCGGCGCTGCTGCGCGTCGGCGTGGTCGGCGCGCTGGTCGGCGCCGTCGTCGCGGCCACGGAGATGGCCGAGCGTTCCAGCGCGTTCCTCGCGCGGCTGCGCGCCCTGCCCTTCGCGGCCTTCCTCGTCGGCAAGGCGGCGCTGCACCTCGTCGTCATCGTCGCGGCGATGGCGGTGGCGCGCTGGCTGGTGCCCGTGGACCTCGTGCCGCTCGGCGAGGCGCTCGCCGGCGGGCTGCCGGTGGCGCTGCTCGCCGCCCTCGCGATCGCCTTCTGCTTCGAGGTCGACCGCCTGCTCGGGCCGGGCACGCTCTGGCGCCTCGCCACCGGCCGCTACCACGCGCCGCGGATCGAGGAACGCGCCTTCCTGATCCTCGACCTCGCCGGGTCGACCGCGGTCGCGCAGCAGATCGGGCCGGAGAGGTTCCTCGCCCTGCTCGACCACCTGCTCGCGGCGATGTCGCCGGTCTTCGTCGCCCATCGCGCCGAGGTCTATCGCTACGTGGGCGACGGGATCATCCTCAGCTGGCCGCTCGCCGACGCGGTCGAGGACGCGCGCATCCTGCGCTGCCTCGACGCGGCGGTGCGCCGCATGGTCGCCGAGCGCCCGCGCGTCGCCGCGCGCTTCGGCGTCGCGCCCGTCGGCCGCGCGGCGATGCATTGCGGCCCGATCGCGGTCGGCGCGATCGGCGACGCCAGGCGCGAGATCGCCTTCCTCGGCGACACGCTCAACATCGCCGCGAAGATCGAGAAGGCAGCGGGCGAGCGCGGCCTGTCGGGCGTCGCCTCGCGCGACCTCGTCGACCGCCTGCGGCTGCCGCCGGGCTTCGCCGCGCGCCCGATCGGCCCGGTCGAGCTGGCCGGCGTCGCGGGGGCGATCGAGCTCTACGCGATCGACCTGCCGCCGGCCGCGGCGAGGCGCTGACCCCGCCCGGGGCCGCTGGCGCTTCGACAATCGCCGCGCCCGCGCCTATCCTCTGCGCCCGATGCGTCCAACGAGAACCGGGAGCCACGCCATGCGCCGCCGCCGCCTGCTGCAGACCGCCGCCGCGACCAGCCTCCTCGCCGCGCCGTCCATCGTCCGCGCCCAGGGCGCCGACAAGGTCTCGATCGGCGTCCTCAAGCTCGCCTCGTCGGGCCCGCTCTTCGTCGCGATGGCGCGCGGGCATTTCCGCGCCCAGGGCATCGAGGTCGAGCCGAAGTACTTCACCGCCGCGGCGCAGGTGCCGGTCGCCGTCACCTCGGGCGACGCGGATCTCGGCGTCACCGGACTGACCGCGGGCTTCTACAACCTCGCGGGGCGCGGCGCGCTCAGGATGGTCGCGGGGCAGAGCCGCGAGGAGAAGGGCTTCCAGCTCAACGCCTACATGGCGACCGCGAAGGCGTGGGAGGACGGGCTGCGCGGCCTGCGCGACTACGCGGGCAAGCGCATCGCCATCACCACCGCGGGCTCCACCTTCCACTATTCGCTCGGCCTGCTGGCGCGCAAGCACGGCTTCGCGATGTCGAGCGTGACCATGGTGCCGCTGCAGCAGCTCCCGGCGATGGCCGCGGCGTTCAAGGGCAACCAGGTCGATGGCATCGTCATCCCCGTGACCCTGGCGCGCCAGCTCGAGGCCGAGGCCGGCGGGCGCATCCTCGGCTGGGTCGGCGACGAGACGCCCTGGCAGCTCGGCGCGCTGTTCACCAGCCCGAAGGCGATCGCCGATCGCCGCGGCGTGGTCGAGCGCTTCGTGCGCGCCTGGGCGCAGGGCTGCGCCGAGTACAACGCCGCCTTCAACGCGCGCGACGCCGCGGGCAATGCCGTGCGCGGCCCGGGCTACGACGAGCTGATCGAGGTCGTGGCCAGGGCGGTCGAGCAGCCCGCCGCGCGCGTCGCCGACGGCCTGCCCTTCGTCGACCCGCAGGCGCGGCTCGACGTCGGCGACATCCACTACCAGGTCGAGTTCTGGCTGGCGGAGAAGCAGGTGCGCGGCGAGGTCGACGCCAAGGCGATCGTCGACACGAGCTTCGTCGCCGGGCACTTCAACGTGCCGCGCGGCTGAGCGCGCGCGTCCGCCGGCATGGACCTCCTGGTCGAGGGCGTCTCGCACGGCTACGGCGCGCTGCCGGTGCTGGACGGCGTCTCGCTCTCGATCGCGAGCGGCGAGATCGTGGCGCTGCTCGGCCCGTCGGGCTGCGGCAAGTCCACGCTGCTCGGCATCGCCGGCGGCATGGTCGCGCCCGGCGCGGGGCGCGTGCGCCTGCGCGGCGAGGCGCCGGCGGCCTGCCTCAACCCGCTCACCTACGTGTTCCAGGACTTCGCGCTGCTGCCCTGGCGCGACGTGGCGGGCAACGTCGCGCTGCCGCTCGAGCACCACGGCCTCGGCGCGGCCGAGCGCGCGCGGCGCGTGGACGACGCGCTGGCGCGCATCGGCCTGTCGGATTTCCGCGGCGCCTGGCCGCGCCAGCTCTCCGGCGGCATGCGCCAGCGCGTCGGCATCGCGCGCGCGCTGGTGGTCGAGCCCGCCGTGCTGCTGATGGACGAGCCGCTCTCCGCGCTCGACGCGCAGACGCGCGAGCTCCTGATGGAGGACCTGCTCGCGCTGTGGCGGCAGACGCGCTTCACCGCGCTCTACGTCACGCACAACCTCGCCGAGGCGCTGCGCCTCGCGCATCGCGTCGTCGTGCTGTCGCGCCGGCCCGGCCGCGTGCGCGAGGTGGTCGAGGTGCCGGTGCCCGTCGGCGAGCGCGGCGCGCCCGCGGCGGCCGCGACGCTGGCGGCGCTGCACGAGCGGCTCTGGGCGCTGGTGCGCGACGAGGCGCGCGACGCGGAGAGGGAGATTGCCGATGCCGGAGCCGCGTGACGTCGCCTTCCGCGGCGGCGGCTTCGCGCCGACGCGCCGGCGCCTTGCCGCGCCCGTCGCCTTCGCGGTCCTGCTGCTCGCCTGGGAGGGCGCGGGGCGCGCGGGCTGGATCAGCCCGATCTTCCTCCCGCGCCCCGGCGCGGTGCTCGAGGCGCTCGCCGACCTCGCGCGGTCCGGCGCGCTCGCGGCGCATCTCGGCGCCTCGCTGTCGCGCATCGCTGGCGGCTGGGCGATCGGCACGGCGGCGGGCTTCGCGGCCGGGCTCGCCATCGGCCTCGCCTCGCTGGCGCGCTCGGTCGGCGTGCCGCTCGTCTCGGCGCTGTTCCCGATCCCGAAGATCGCGCTGCTGCCGCTGATGATCCTGTGGTTCGGGATCGGCGAGGCCTCGAAGCTGGCGACCATCGCGCTCGGCGTCTTCTTCCCCACGGCGATCGCGGTCCATGCCGCGGTCGACGGCGTGCCGCGCAACCTCGTGCGCATGGCCCAGAGCTTCGGCGTGCCGGCGCGCGACATCCTGCTCAAGGTCGTGCTGCCCGGCGCGTGGCCCGCGATCCTCGCCGGCTTCCGCATCACCGCCTCGATCGCGCTCATCCTCGTCGTCTCGGCGGAGATGATCGGCGCGCAGCAGGGCATCGGGCAGTTCGTGCTGCAGGCCGGCAACCTGATGATCCCCGAGGACCTGCTCGCCGGCATCCTCGTCCTGTCGCTGCTCGGCCTCGCGATCGGTGCGCTGATCGGCGCGGCCGAGCGGCGCACGACGCGCTGGCGCTGACCCGGCGCGCCGACGCAGGCTTGCGCGCCGCGTCGCGGGGCGACAGTTTTGCCGGCCCCGCAACCCGACCCGGAACCCATGCCCGCCGCCAGCCTCCCGCCCCGAGCCGCCGATGCCGGCGCCGCGCCCGCGCCGCGCGCGGCGTGGCGCGCGCCCTGGCGGCTGGGCAGCTGGGCGGTCGCCGCCATCGTCGCGGCGCCGGTGCTGGGCGTGCTCGCCAACCTCGCCGCGCCGGGCGGCGGCGCGCTCGGGCACCTCGCCGCCACGACGCTGCCGGGCATCGTCGCCGACACGCTGGCGCTGGCGGCGATCGTCGGCGTGGGGACCGCCACGATCGGCGTCGCCTGCGCCTGGCTGGTGACGATGTGCCGCTTCCCGGGCTCGCGGGCCCTCGAATGGGCGCTGCTGCTGCCCATGGCGATGCCTGCCTACATCGTCGCCTACGCCTATGCCGACTTCCTCGCCTTCGCCGGGCCGGTGCAGACGGCGCTGCGCGAGGCGACGGGGTGGCGCCGGGGCGCGTACTGGTTCCCGGACATCCATTCCGTCGGCGGCGCCGGCGCGGTCTTCGCCCTCGTGCTCTATCCCTATGTCTTCATGCTCGCGCGCGCCGCCTTCCTCGAGCAGTCGGTCGGCGTGCTGGAGGCGAGCCGCATGCTCGGCGCGCGCGCCTGGCGCGGCTTCGCGCTGGTGGCGCTGCCGCTCGCGCGCCCGGCGATCGCCGCGGGGGTGGCGCTGGCGCTGATGGAGACGCTGGCGGATTTCGGCGCGGTCCAGCATTTCGGCATCCAGACCTTCACCACCGCGATCTACCGGACCTGGTACGGCATGGGTGACCGCGTGGCGGCGGCGCAGCTCTCCGCGATGCTGCTGCTGGCGGTGCTTGTGCTGCTGCTGCTCGAGCGCGCCTCGCGCGGCGCGGCGCGCGTGCACGCCTCCGCGCGGCGCCATCGCGAGGTCAGGCCCCACGCGCTCGCGGGCTGGCGTGCCGCCTGCGCCTTCCTCGCCTGCGCGCTGCCGGTGCTGCTCGGCTTCGTCCTGCCGGTGGCGATCCTGCTGCGCCTGCACCTCGCGGCGGGCGAGGGGATCGACGCGCGGCTCTTCGCCGGGCTCGCCGCCAACTCGCTCGCCATCGCCGGGCTGGCGGCGCTGGCGACGACGGCGGCCGCGCTCGTGCTCGGCTACGGCCTGCGCCGCGCGCGCGACCGCTGGACGCGCGCGGCGATCCGCTTCGCCACCATGGGCTACGCGATCCCCGGCACGGTGATCGCGGTGGGCGTCGTCGCGTGGCTCGGCCGCTTCGACAACGCACTCGACGCCTGGTCGCGCGCGGCGCTGGGCGTGCCGCTCGGCCTGCTGCTGAGCGGGTCGATCCTCGCGCTGCTCTTCGCGCATGTTGTGCGCTTCCTGTCGGTGGCGGCGAGCGCGGTCGATGCGGGGCTGGGCCGCATCACCCCCAGCATGGACGACGCCGCGCGCACGCTTGGCGCGGCGCCTTCGCGGGTGCTGGCGCGCGTGCATGCCCCGATGATGCGCGGCTCGGTGCTGGTAGCCGTTGTGCTGGTCTTCGTCGACGTGCTGAAGGAGCTGCCGGCGACGCTGCTGGTGCGGCCCTTCAACTTCGACACGCTGGCCGTCCATGTCCACGCGCTGGCCTCGGACGAGCGCCTTGCCCAGGCGGCCGCGCCGGCGCTGGCCATCGTGCTCGCCGGGCTGGCGCCGGTGGCGATCCTCGCGGCGATGATGCGCCGGGGCCGGCGGGATGGCGGGGGATCGTGAAACTCTGGTGACAATCGCGCGGCGATGCTGCATTCCTCGCGGGACACGAACGCGCCCCGGCCCACCGGGAAGCGCCACCCGCACAGGAGGATTGCCGCCATGAGCCTCGTCCGCGCCGGAACCGTCGCCGCCGCCCTGGTCCTTTCACTTCCCGGCCTCGCGGCCGCGCAGGACAGCTGCCCGAACCGCGGCCAGCTCGACACGCTCTACTGCGACGCCGATGGCGACCTCGTCGCCGACGTGCCGAGGGACACGGCGCGGCAGCGCGATCCCTCGACCCTGGTCTGGGCCTATACCCCGGTCGAGGACCCCGCGGTCTACGCCAACATCTTCAAGCCCTTCACCGACCATCTCGGGCAATGCGTGGGCAAGCGCATCGTCTATTTCGCGGTGCAGTCGAACTCGGCCCAGATCGAGGCGATGCGCTCGGGCCGCCTGCATTTCGCCGGCTTCTCGACCGGCCCGACCGGATTCGCCGTGAACATGGCGGGCGCCGTGCCCTTCGCGGCCAAGGGCACGGCCGACGCGGTGCGCGGCTACAACCTGCTCGCGGTCGTCAAGGCGTCGAGCCCGTTCCAGAAGCTCGCCGACCTCAAGGACCGCAAGGTCGCGCATACCTCGCCGTCCTCGAATTCCGGCAACCTCGCGCCGCGCGTGCTCTTCCCCGACCAGGGCCTGCGCCCGGACGCGGACTACAGGCCGCTGATGTCGGGCGGCCACGACAAGTCGATCCTCGGCGTCGCCTCGGGCGACTACGACATGGCGGCCGTCGCGTCCGACGTGTTCGAGCGCATGGCGACGCGCGGCACGATCAAGGCCGCCGATTTCCGCGAGATCTACCGCAGCCCGATCTTCCCGACCTCGTCCTTCGCGCATGCCCACGACCTGAAGCCGGAACTGGCGAAGAAGCTGAAGGACTGCTTCTACGCCTTCCGCTTCCCGGCCGAGATGCAGAAGGAGTTCAACGGCGACGACCGCTTCTTCCCGATCTCGTACCAGAAGGACTGGGCGGTGGTGCGCGACGTCGCCGAGAAGTCGGGCACGCCCTACAACAGGGCCGCCTTCGAGGCCGAGTCGAAGCGCGAGGCCGAGGCCGCCGCGCGCGCCCAGCAGCAGCGCCAGCAGCAACAGCAGCAGCAGCCCGCGCCGGCCAGGTGACGCCGGCGCCAGGGGAAGGGAGAACGGCCATGATGCATCCCGCCCGCCGCGCGGCCCTTGCCGCGATCGCCCTGCTCGGTGCCGCCTCGGCGGCGGCGGCGCAGGAGTCCTGCCCCAACCGGGGCCAGCTCGACACGCTCTACTGCGACGCGGATGGCGACCTCGTCGCCGACGTGCCGCGCGACCCGGCGCGGCAGAAGGATCCCTCGACGCTGATCTTCGCCTATTCGCCGACCGAGAACCCGGCGGTCTACCAGCACGTCTACGGGCCGCTGATGGAGCATCTCGGCCGCTGCACCGGCAAGCGCATGGCCTATTTCCCGGTGCAGTCCAATACCGCGCAGATCGAGGCGTTCCGCGCCGGCCGCCTGCACATCGCCCTGCTGGCGACCGGTGCCGTCGGCTTCGCGGTCAACCTTGCCGGCGCGGTGCCCTTCGTGGTCGTCGGCTCCGAGCGCGGCCCCGCCGGGTACCAGCTCTACGCCATCGTCAAGGCCGATTCGCCCTTCCGCACGCTGGCCGACCTGAAGGGCCGCAAGGTCGCGCATGTCTCGCCGTCGTCCAACTCCGGCAACCTTGCGCCGCGCGTGCTGTTTCCCGACAACGGCCTCAAGCCCGACGAGGACTACCGGCCGCTGATGTCCGGCGGCCACGACAAGTCGATCATCGGCGTGTCGCTGGGTGACTACGACATGGCGCCCGTCGCCTCCGACATCTTCGACCGCATGACCGCGCGCGGCCAGGTCAAGGCCGAGCAGTTCCGCGTCATCTGGAAGAGCGACGTCTTCCCGACCTCGTCCTATTCGATGGCCCACGACCTCAGGCCCGATCTACAGGCGAAGATCCGGGAATGCTTCCTCAACTTCGCCTTCACCGAGGAGATCAAGAAGGAATATCAGGGCGAGGACCGCTTCCTGCCGATGACCTACAAGGAGACCTGGCGGCCGATCCGCGAGGTCGCCGAGAAGTCGGGCACGCCCTACAACCGCGCCGCCTACGACGCGGTCGCCAAGCGCGAGGCCGACGCCGCCGCGCAGCGCGCCCAGCAGCAGCAACAGCAACAGCAACAGCAGCAGGCGCCGCCCAGGCAATGAGCGCCGCGCTCGCCATACGCAACCTGCGCAAGGAGTACCGGGCGGGCGTCCCGGTGCTGCGCGACGTCTCGCTGGAGGTCGGCGGGACGGGGATGACGGCCATCATTGGCCCATCGGGCACCGGCAAGTCGACGCTGATCCGCTGCATCAACCGGCTGGTCGACCCGACGGCGGGCGAGATCCTGTTCGGCGGGCAGGACCTCGCGCGGCTCAAGGGGCGCGCGCTGCGCAAGGCGCGCAGGCGCATCGGCATGGTGTTCCAGGAATACAACCTGGTCGAGCGGCTCTCGGTCATCGAGAACCTGCTCTGCGGCAGGCTGGGCTACGTGCCGGTCTGGCGCGCCTGGCTCCGGCGCTTCCCGCCGCAGGACGTCGCCCGCGCCTTCGACCTGCTCGACGCGGTCGGCCTCGGCGACTTCGCGACGCGCCGCGCCGACGCGCTCTCCGGCGGCCAGCGCCAGCGCGTCGGCATCGCCCGCGCCATCATGCAGGATCCCGAGCTCGTGCTCGCCGACGAGCCGACCTCCTCGCTCGACCCCAAGACCTCGGTCGAGATCATGGAGCTGCTCGCGCGGCTGGCGCGCGAGCGCGGCATCCCCGTGGTCGTCAACATCCACAACGTCGAGCTCGCCAAGCGCTTCGCCGAGCGCATCGTCGGCATGTCGCAGGGCGCGATCGTCTTCGACGGCGCGCCCTCCGAGCTGCGCGAGAGCGACCTGCTGGCGATCTATGGCGGCGAGGGATGGATCGACGCGTGAGCGCCGCCGCCCGCACGCCCTTCCCGGCGAACTGGACCGTGCGCGCGCTGTGGACGGCGCTGGCGCTCTACGTCCTCTACGCCTGCGGCATCCTCGACGTCAGCTGGGACCGCTTCTTGCGCGGCCTCGACAACGGGGACAGGTTCCTGCGCCGCATGTTCCCGCCGGACCTCTCGGCCCAGAAGCTCGACCTGCTCAGGGTCGGGATGCTGGAGAGCATGCAGATCGCGGTGCTGTCGACGGCCGCGGGCATCGTGCTGTCCCTGCCGCTCGGCCTGCTCGCCGCGCGCAACCTGATGCCGGGCTGGGTGTCGTGGACGGCGCGCGGCGCGATCGCGCTGTGCCGCTCCTTCCATCCCGTGATCACCGCGATCCTGTTCGTGAAGGCCGTGGGCTTCGGCGCGCTGGCCGGCGTGCTCGCGCTCATCGTCGCGTCGATGGGCTTCATCTCCAAGCTCTTCGCCGAGGCGATCGAGGAGATGAGCCTCAGGCAGGTCGAGGCCGTGCGCGCCACCGGCGCCGGCTTCTTCAACGTGCTGGTCATGGGCGTCTTCCCGCAGGTGATCGCGCGCTTCATCGGCTTCTGCGTCTACCAGCTCGATTCCAACCTCCGGAACTCGACGATGGTCGGCATCGTCGGCGGCGGCGGGATCGGCGCGACGCTGTTCACCGCCTACCAGCGCTTCGACTACGACTTCGTGCTCACGATCCTGCTCGCGATCATCGCGGTGATCATGGTCGCCGAGGTCGTCTCGGCGCAGCTGCGCAAGGCCTTCCAGTGAGCGAGGCCGCGCGCATGCGCCGCTGGCGGCGCTTCACGCCGGCGCAGCGCATCGGCCGCGCGCTCACCTACGTCCTCGCCGCCGTCGCGGTGGTGTGGTCGCTGCGCACCATCGAGGTCATCCCCGAGTTCCTCTACGACGCGCCCGAGCAGACCGCGGACCTGTTCCGCCGCATGTGGCCGATCGACTGGGCCTTCTGGGGCGAGATGGTGGCCGAGGCGCTGGTCGAGACCTTCCACACCGCGACGCTGGGCACGATCATCGCGCTGGTCCTCTCCGTGCCGGTCGCGCTGCTGGCGGCGCGCAACGTCACGCCCTCGGCGACGCTCAACCTCCTCGCCAAGTTCATCCTCGTGTCCTCGCGCTCCGTGAACTCGCTGATCTGGGCGCTGCTCTTCGTCGCCATCTTCGGCCCCGGCGCGCTGGCCGGCACGCTCGCCATCGCCTTCCGCTCGATCGGCTTCGTCGGCAAGCTGCTCGCCGAGGCGCTGGAGGAGATGCCGCGCGGGCCGCTCGAGGCGCTCGTCGCGGCGGGCGCCCCGCGCCCCTCCATCCTGCTCAAGGGATACTGGCCGCAGGTCGAGCCGAGCTTCTGGTCGGTGGCGCTGTTCCGCTGGGACATCAACATCCGCGAATCCGCGGTGCTCGGCCTCGTCGGCGCCGGCGGCATCGGCGTGGCGCTCGATACCGCGCTCAACAACCTCTACTGGGACCAGGTCGGGCTCTGCCTGCTGGTCATCTTCGCGGTCGTCGTCGCGACCGAGATCGCCACCTCGGCGATCCGCAGCCGGATCATCTGACCCCGCGGCGCGGGGCCACGCCTCACTTCCAGCCGGCGCGGTCCATCAGCTGCAGCGCGCGCGCGTTGTTGGCGGCGTAGACGCGCGCGTCGAGCCTATCCTCGCGGAACGTCCCGAGGTCGGCCAGCGCCGCGGCTGGCCTGATGCCCTCGACCACCGGGTACTCGGAGTTGCCGTCGGCGAAATAGGCCTGCGCCTGCGGGCTCACGAGGTACTCGAGGAAGAGCACCGCCGCCTCGCGGTTGCGCGCATGCGCGGCGACGCCGCCGCCGGAGATGTTCACGTGCGTCCCGCGATCCTCCTGGTTCGGGAAGACGGCCGCGACCCGGGCGGCCACGGCGCGGTCCGCCTCGCTGCGCGAGCGCAGCAGGTTGGCGAGGTAGTAGGTGTTGCATACGCCGACATCGGCCTCGCCGGCGGCGACCGCCTTGATCTGGTCGGTGTCGCCGCCGCGCGGCGGCCGGGCGAGGTTCGCGACCAGGCCGCGGCACCAGGCCTCGGTCCCCTCCTCGCCATGCACGGCGAGCATCGCGCCGGTCATGGACTGGTTGTAGACGTTCGTGGAGGAACGGATCGCGACGCGCCCCTTGAGCCGCGGCGCGGCGAGCGCCTCGTAGCTCGACGCCTCGTCGGGCGAGGAGCGGCCCTTGGCGAGCACGAAGATGCGCGCGCGCTTCGAGAAGCCGAACCAGTGGCCATCCGGGTCGCGCAGGTGCGCGGGCACCGCGCGCTCGAGCACGGGCGAGGAGACGGGCTGCAGCAGGCCCGCCGCGCGGGCGCGCTCGATGCGGCCGGCATCGACCGAGACGAAGACGTCGGCGGGGCTGTTGGCGCCCTCGGCGCGCATGCGCTCGATCAGCGGGTCGGCCTCGGCCTCGATGCGGTTGATCCGGATCCCGGTCTGGCGCGCGAAGTCGTCGTAGAGCGCCTGGTCGGTGTTGTAGTGGCGCGAGGAATAGAGGTTGAGCACGCGCTCCTGGGCGCGCACGCGGCGCGGCGCGGCGCCGGCGAGCGCTGCTGCGGCGAGGCCGCCGAGGGCGGCGCGGCGGCGGAGGGCGGGGCGGGACGGCGTCATGCGGCGGATCTCGCGAGGGGGGTTCAGTTGCGAACCATTCGCAACCAACCCGAATATGGTGCCTGCCGCCCTGCCGCGCAATTGCGAATTACTTGCAATAAGCGCACGGCAGCTATGTGCCGCCCCGCCCCGGCAGGGGGCCCGTCTCGTCGCGTTTGTGCACTGCAAGACCGCGCTTGGCGGGGGAGGGGGCGCGGGAGTAGCTTCCGCGCGCTTTCTGGGTTCCGGGGATGGGTCGCGGCCGCGACCCGTGCCCGGGCGCGTCTGGACCGGACCCCCCGCTCCACGCCCCCCGATCCGATCCAGGACAAGGCCGCGCCGCATGGAACTGCGTAACCTCGCGATCATCGCGCATGTCGACCACGGCAAGACGACCCTGGTCGACCAGCTGCTCAGGCAGGCCGGGACCTTCCGCGCCAACCAGCAGGTCGCCGAGCGCGCGATGGACTCCAACGACCTCGAGCGCGAGCGCGGGATCACCATCCTCGCCAAGTGCACCTCGGTCCTGTGGAAGGACGTGCGCCTCAACATCGTCGACACGCCTGGCCACGCCGATTTCGGCGGCGAGGTGGAGCGCATCATGTCGATGGTCGATGGCTGCGTGGTCCTCGTCGACGCGGCCGAGGGGCCCATGCCGCAGACCAAGTTCGTGACCATGAAGGCGCTGGCCGCCGGCCTGCGCCCGATCGTGGTCATCAACAAGGTCGACCGCCCGGACGCGCGCGCCACCGACGTCCACAACGAGGTCTTCGACCTCTTCTCGATCCTCGGCGCGACCGAGGAGCAGCTCGACTTCCCGACGCTCTTCGCCTCTGGCCGCAGCGGCTGGGCGGCGACCTCGCTCGACGCGCCGCGCGTCGACCTCGCGCCGCTCTTCGACCTCATCGTCGACTACGTGCCGCCGCCGCGGCGCGACCTCGACAAGCCCTTCTCGATGCTCGTGACCATGCTCGACGCGGATCCCTACCTGGGCCGCGTGCTGACCGGCCGCGTCCATACCGGCCGCGCCAAGGTCAACATGGCGATCAAGGCCATGGCGCGCGACGGCGCCCTGATCGAGGACGCGCGCGCCACCAAGCTCCTCGCCTTCCGCGGGCTGGAGCGCGTGCCGGTCGACGAGGTGGAGGCGGGCGACCTGATCGCCATCGCCGGCCTGACCAAGGCGACGGTGGCGGACACGCTCTGCGATCCCTCCGTCGCGACGCCGATCCCGGCGACGCCGATCGACCCGCCGACGCTGTCGATGACCTTCTCGATCAACGACTCGCCGCTGGCGGGCCGCGAGGGCTCGAAGGTGCAGAGCCGCGTCATCCGCGAGCGCCTGCTGCGCGAGGTCGAGGGCAACGTCGCGATCCGCGTCCAGATGACCGCGGACGCCGACGCCTTCGAGGTCTCCGGCCGCGGCGAGCTCCAGCTCGGCGTGCTGGTGGAGACGATGCGCCGCGAGGGCTTCGAGCTGTCGATCTCGCGCCCGCGCGTGATCTTCAAGTCGGACCCGCAGACCGGCCAGCGGCTCGAGCCCATCGAGGAGGCGCTGGTCGACGTCGACGACGCCTATGTCGGCGTGGTGGTGGAAAAGATCAGCCAGCGCAAGGGCGAGCTCGTCGACATGCGGCCCTCGGGCGGCGGCAAGACGCGCGTGGTGTTCCACGTGCCGACGCGCGGCCTGATCGGCTACCACGGCGAGTTCCTCACCGACACGCGCGGCACCGGCATCATGAGCCGCATCTTCCACGGCTACGCGCCGTGGAAGGGCACGATCGAGGGGCGGCGCAACGGCGTCCTGATCTCGAACGGCGACGGCGACGCGGTCACCTACGCGCTCTGGTACCTGGAGGAGCGCGGCTGGCTGATGATCGACGCGGGCACGCGCGTCTACGCCGGCATGATCATCGGCGAGCACAGCCGCGAGAACGACCTCGAGGTCAACCCGCTGCGCGCGAAGCAGCTCACCAACTTCCGCGCCTCGGGCAAGGACGACGCGGTGAAGCTGACGCCGCCGCGCATCCTCACCCTCGAGCAGGCGATCGCCTATATCGGCGACGACGAGCTCGTCGAGGTGACGCCGAAGTCGATCCGCCTGCGCAAGCGCCTGCTCGACACCCACGAGCGCAAGAAGGCCTCGCGCGCCGCCGAGGCGGGCTGAGGCCGGGCGCCGCCCGGCGCTAGTCCTCGAAGGGCGGCAGCCGGGTGCGGCGGCCGATGGCGAGCGCGTCGAGGGTCATGCGCAGCGGCGCGAGGTCGGCCTCGATCCGGCCCTCGGTCAGGAGCGCGGCGAATCGGGCATAGAGCATCGCGTACTCGGCGCGCGGTGCGTCGACGGCGACCGTCCCGTCGACCACCAGCCTGCCGCCGCTTTCCAGCAGCTCGAGCCGGTGGCCGCAGGCGGTCCAGATCCGCAGCTCGCGCCGATGCTCGCCGCGATGGCCCCAGTCCATGCGGACCTCCATCGGCCCGTCGCAGCAATCGGCGCCGAGCTGCAGCACCGCCGAGAGCGGCGCGGCGTGGTTCTCCGCGATGCGCAGCTCGGCGGACCGCACGAAGGGCGGCTGGGCGAAGAGGCGGCTGGCCACCGACAGCGCGTTGATCCCCATGTCGAAGACGCCGAGGCCGTCGGCCTGCCAGATCCACTCCTGGTCGGGATGGTAGCGGCGAAAATCCTCGTTCCAGTCGACCTCGAGCGCCGCGATCCGCCTGCCGGCGAGGAAGCGCCGCGCCGCCTCGACCGCCTCGTTGCATTGCGAGTGCCAGGTCGCGAAGAGCACGCGCCCCTCGCGCGCGGCGAGCGCAACCAGCGCCTCGGCCTCGCCCAGCGTCGCCGCGGGCGGCTTCTCCAGCAGGACATGCTTGCCGGCGCATAGCGCGTCGCGCGCCACCGCGAAGCGCGCCGCGGGCGGGGTGCAGATGGCGACCGCGTCGAGCGCGCAGGACGCGAGCATCGCGCGGTGGTCGCCATGCACGTGGAGGCCCGCGACACCAGGCCCGCCACCGAGGCTCGCGAGTCCGGCGAGGCGGAAGGCCGGGTTGGCCGCGATCGCGGGCAGGTGCCGCGCGCGCGCGACCTGCCCGAGGCCTACGACGCCGATGCGTATCGCCATTGCGGCTGCTCCAGGAACGAGACCGGCGCGAGGATACGACAGCCCGGCGGTGAATTCCCCGACATGCGTGGTCGCCGCGCGACGCGATCGGCGGCTCGCCGCCAGGGCCCTTGCTGCGCGCCTGGCCGCCGGCACCATTGCCCTCCCCGTCGCCGCGCTGCCGCGCGGCGCCACCCCTCCCATCCGCGCTTCGCGCGGACGGGAGGGGAGCCGGGGAGGACCACCTGGCTCCTCCCCCGGCCGCGCGGCAGCGCGGGTGAGGGAGGTGGCGCGCGCCGTCAGGCGCGCGACGGAGGGGGCATGCGGTCCCTGCTCGCCGAGCGGCCGCTGCGCGACCCGATCGGCGATGCGTGCCGCGCTCGCATGCAGGCGAGCGCTTGTACTAGCATCGCGATCGCATGTCCTCCTGGCGCGACTCGCTCGCGATCCATCTCCGTCCGCGCCTGCTCGCCGTCCTGTTCATGGGCTTCGGATCGGGGCT
>VGDA01000005.1 GCA_016869915.1 Alphaproteobacteria bacterium | reverse complement strand
GGCCTGCCGGTGACGCCGAAGGCGGCCATGTGCTGCGAGACGAGGAAGGCGCAGTTCTCGAACAGAGCCGAGCGCACGAGCTTGCCGCGCCCGGTCTCGCGCCGCTCCAGCAGCGCGGCGAGCACGCCGATCGCGGCGAACATGCCGCCCATGATGTCGTTGACCGAGCTGCCCGCGCGCAGCGGCCGGCCGGGCAGGCCGGTCATGTAGGCGAGGCCGCCCATCATCTGCACGACCTCGTCGAGCGCGGTGCGGTCCTGGTACGGGCCGTCGAGGAAGCCCTTGTGCGAGGCATAGACGAGGCGCGGGTGCCGCGCGTGCAGCTGCTCCCAGCCGAGGCCGAGCTTCTCCATCGCCCCGGGCCGGAAGTTCTCGGTGACGACGTCCGCCGTGGCGACCAGGCGGTCGATCGCGGCGCGGCCCCGCGGCGACTTCAGGTCGATCGCCAGCGACTTCTTGTTGCGATTGAAGTTGACGAAGAAGCCGGCACCCGAGCCCACCAGCCTGCGCGTGTTGTCGCCGTCCGGCACCGGCTCGACCTTGATGACCTCGGCGCCGAGGTCCGCGAGCACCAGCCCGCAGGTCGGCCCCATGACCATGTGGACGAACTCGACCACGCGGATGCCCGCGAGCGGCAGCCTCGCCCCGTCGTCCGTCGTCCCCATCGCGCCGCCTCCCGCCTGTCGTCCAGCTCCGCGTACCATAGCGCGCGGGGCGCGATATGCTCGCGGCGATGAATATCCGCTTCCTCGAGACCTTTTTCTGGCTCGCCCGCCTGCGCAGCTTCACCGCGACCGCGCAGCGCCTCAACACCACGCAGCCGGCCGTGTCCGGGCGCATCCGCGCCCTAGAGCGCGCACTCGGCACGGCGCTGCTGTTCCGCACGACGCGCGAGGTGCATCTCACGCCGGAAGGCCTCGCGGCGCTGCGCC
The DNA here is from genome assembly GCA_016869915.1 of Alphaproteobacteria bacterium. Classification (GTDB taxonomy): domain Bacteria; phylum Pseudomonadota; class Alphaproteobacteria; order CACIAM-22H2; family CACIAM-22H2; genus CAIOSQ01. Next base: position 27,866 of record VGDA01000005.1, on the reverse strand, counting down.
ACGTCGAGGCGATCCTCGAGGAGTCGCGCCGGCTCGGCGAGATGGCCGGGGCGGGCGGCGTGCCGGCGGGCGTCGTGCGCATCGGCGTGGTCGACGCGATCGCGCGGACCTGGCTGCCACGCCTCATCGAAGGCATGCGCGACCGCTTCCCGCAGCTCTCGCTCGAGGTCACCGTCGACACGACGCTGCAGCTCGCGCGCGGGCTGGGCGCCGGCGACCTGCACCTCGTGGTCGCGATCGAGGCCGTGCGCGGCGAGCACCTCGCAAGCCAGGCGCTCTGCGCCTACGCGATGGGATGGGTGGCGCATCCGCGCCTCGTGCGTGCGCGCAAGGTCTACGCGCCGGAGGAACTGGCCGCGCTGCCGCTGATCACCTACCCGCGGCGCTCGCCGCCCGAGCGGCTGATCGAGGCCTATTTCGATGGCATCGACCTGTCCGGCGCACGGATGAGCGCCTCGAACTCCATGTCGACGATGATCCGGCTCGCGGCCGACGGCCTCGGCCTCGCCGCCGTCCCGCCGATCTGCGTGCTCGACGAGATGCGCGCCGGCGGGCTGTGCGCCGTGCGGGTCGCGAAGCCCTTCCCGGACCTGTCCTTCGTCGCGTCGTTCCGCGCCTCTCCCCGCAACCGTGCGGTCGACGCGGTGCTCGCGGGCTGCCGGACGGCCGCGCAGGCCTTCCTGCGCGAACGCGACCGTGCCGGCCGGTGGTCGCGGCATTGATCGCGGAAAATCATCAATCCCGTGAAAATTTCCGATTGGCGTCGATTGGCCGGCTGGTCGAGCATGGCAACGTCCAATCCATCCGGAAGGAAGCGCCATGGCCGACCGTCGTCTCTACCTCCGTTTCACCAAGACCCGCACGCAGGGGATCATCGACCTCTACGAGGAGAACGCGCCGGTCACCTGCGCCACGATCTGGAAGGCGCTGCGCAAGCCGATCCGCGTAACCGTGTTCCACGCGATGTTCGCGGGGCCGGAGATCATGACCGGCCTGCCGAAGAGCGCGCAGAGCTTCGATCCCACGAGGATCCCGGCGGAGAACCAGACCGTCTCGCCGGCCAAGGGCGAGATGCTCTGGTACTACCAGGGCAAGAACGTGATGAAGGGCCTGACCGACGAGCTCTGGGAGCTCGGCATGTTCTACGACCACGGTGGCCGCACCTTCGGCCCCCTCGGCTGGACGCCGGTCAACATCCTCGGGATCATGCGCGAGGGCATCGACGCCGTGGCCGACGAGTGCCGCGGCATCCGCATGACCGGCGCCAAGGAAGTCGAGATCGGCCGCTACGCCGGCTGACGCGGCGCGACGCCGCCCACCAACCACCAACAAGGGAGACAACGACATGCGCAAGCACGTACTCGCGGCGAGCTTCGTCCTCCTGGCGGGCGGCGACGCCCTCGCCCAGGCGGAACTGGTCATCAACTCCTTCGGCGGCGCCTACGAAAAGCGCCACCGCGAGCTGGTGATCGAGCCCTTCGAGAAGGCGAACAACGCCAAGGTGACCGTCGTCACCGTCTACTCGGCCGACATGGTCGCGCAGCTGCGCGCACAGAAGGCGGCGCCGCGCTTCGACGTGGTGCATCTCTCGGGTGGCCTCGAGGCGACGGCCGCGGCGGAGGGGCTGCTGGCCCCGATCCGCCCCGACCAGCTCTCGAACCACGCCGACCTCTATCCGTTCGCGGTCGCCAACCTGGCGAAGGGCGAAGGGCCTGCCTACTCGGCGGCAGTGGTCGGGATGCTCTACGACGCCAACAAGGCGAAGCCGGCGCCCACGAGCTGGCTCGACATCGCCAACCCCGCCTATGGCGGGCACCTGGTCCTCACGGACCTGTCGAACAACTGGGGCCTGCTGTCCTTCCTGATGATCAACAAGGTCGCCGGCGGGACGCTCGACAATATCGCGCCGGGCCTCGACGTCGTGAAGAAGACCCTCAAGGGCGCGACGATCGTCTCGAAGTCGCCGGAGATCCAGCAGGCCTTCGCGCAGTCCGACGCATGGGTCGCCCCCTATGCCCAGGACTACGCGTTCACGCTGACCCAGGCCGGCCTGCCGGTGAAGTTCATGCAGCCGAAGGAGGGCGCGGTGTTCTCCCCGATCACCGTGAACCTCGTGGCCGGGCGGCCGAACAGCGCGCTGGCGCTGAAGTTCATCGACTTCTCGCTGCGGGCCGAGGCCTCGGCGGGCTGGGCCGAGTCGTTCCGCTACGCGCCGGTGAACCGCAAGGCGCAGCTCTCGCCGGCGGCGAAGGAAGGCGTGCTCTCGAGCGAGGAGGCGATGAAGAACCTCGTCACCTTCGATCCGATCAAGATCGGCCAGATGCGCGGCGCATGGACCGAGCAGTGGAACCGGGCGATCGCGAAGTGACGTCCCCGCCACCCCTCCCGCCGCGCGCGGGAGGGGTGGCGTCCCCGGCCAACCCGTGAAGCGCGAGCCGCTCCTTCTCCTCCTCGGGCCCGTCGCCTTCCTCGCGGCGCTCTTCGTGCTTCCCGTCGCGCAGGTCCTCGTGCTCGCCTTCGACGGCGGGGATGGCGGGCCGGGGCTCGCGCAGTTCGCCCGCCTCTTCGCGGACGCCTACCATCCGCTCGTCGCGTGGCGCACGATCCGCCTCGCGCTGCTGACCACCCTCGCCACCGCGGCGCTGGGCATCCCGCTCGCCTATGTCATGCATCGCTCCGGAGGCTGGGTGCGCGCCGCGCTGACGGTCGTGATCGTCCTGCCGCTGATGACCAGCGTGGTGATCCGCACCTTCGGCTGGCTCGTGATCCTCGGCCGCGGCGGGCTGCTCGCGCGCATGCTCGAGCCGCTCGACCTCGTGGGCCGGAACTTCTCGCTCATGCACACGGAGGCGGGGATCGTGATCGCGATGACGCAGGTGCTGCTTCCCTTCATGGCGCTCACGGTCCTGGCCGCGATCAGTCGCGTCGACCGCTCGCTCGAGGAGGCCGCGCGAACCATGGGCGCCGGCCTGTGGCAGACGCTGCGCCTCGTCGTGCTTCCCCTCGCGCGGCCCGGGATCGTCTCCGGCTCGCTGCTCGTCTTCGCGCTCGCCGCGAGTTCCTTCGTGACGCCCATGCTGGTCGGCGGCGTCCGCCTGCCCGTGCTCGCGGGCGCGGTCTACCAGCAGGTGACGGGCACGCTGGACTGGCCGTTCGCCGCCGCGCAGGCGACGCTGCTGCTCGTGCTGGCGCTGCTGGTCATCCTGCCCTATGCGCGGCTCGGCCGCGCGCGGGGCGCCTGACATGGTCGGGGGGACGCCGCCCGTCGCGCGGGTCCTCGCGGCCGCGCTGTGCGTCGTCGTCGCCCTCTTCATGCTGGTGCCCCTCGCCGTCGTGGTGGCGAGTTCCTTCTCGGCGAGCGAGTTCCTCGTCTTCCCGCCGCGTGGCTGGTCGCTGCGCTGGTACGCGGAGATCTTCTCCTCGCGCGCCTATGTCGACGCGGCGTGGTTCAGCCTGCGGCTGGCGACCGTGGTGACGCTGCTCTCGGTCGCGCTGGGCGCCGCGGCCGCGATCGCGATCACGCGCCACACGGTGCCGGGGTCGGAGGCGCTGACCGGGTTCTTCCTGTCGCCGCTGGTCGTGCCCACGATCCTGCTCGGCGTCGGGCTGCTGATGGCGTCGAGCCGGCTGGCGGGCGGCCCGGGCTTCTGGACGCTGGTCGCGGGCCATGTCGTGGTGACGCTGCCCTATGTCGTGCGCACCGTCGCCGCCGTGCTCGCACGCGCCGACCGCAGCGTCGAGGAGGCCGCGCGCACCATGGGCGCGCCGTGGTGGCGCCGGTACTGGCACGTGGTCCTGCCGCAGGCGCGGCCCGGCATCGCCGCGGGCGCGTTCTTCGCCTTCAACGTCTCCTTCGACGAGGCGGTGGTCGCGCTGTTCCTGCGCGCGCCCGGCACGGAGACGCTGCCGCTTCTGATCTACTCGAAGCTGGAATTCAGCCCCGACCCCTCGGTGGCGGCGGCGGCCACGCTGATGATCCTGATGACGGCATTGCTGATGGTCGCGCTCGACCGCGCCATCGGCCTCGAGAAGGTGGCGGCCTGATGGCGGAACTGCGCGTCGACGGACTATCCAAGCGCTTCGGCGCCGCCGTGGCGCTCGACGGCGTCGACCTCGCGATCCGCGACGGCGCCTTCGTCGCGCTGCTGGGGCCCAGCGGCTGCGGCAAGACGACGTTCCTGCGCCTGCTCGCGGGGCTGGAGGCGCCGAGCGCGGGGACGATCCGCATCGGCGGCGTCGATGTCACGCGCCTGCCGCCTGAGCGGCGCGGGCTCGGCATGATGTTCCAGAGCTATGCGCTCTTCCCGCACATGACCGTCGCCGGGAACCTGCGCTTCCCGCTGCGCATGCGCGCGCTGGGCGACCGCGCCGCGCAAGAGGCCAAGGTCCGCGAGGCGCTGCGACTGGTGCGGCTCGAGGGGCTCGAGGAGCGCCATCCGCGCCAGCTCTCCGGCGGGCAGCAGCAGCGCGTCGCGCTGGCGCGCGCGCTGGTCGCCGACCCCCCGGTGCTGCTGCTCGACGAGCCGCTCTCGAACCTCGACGCCCAGCTGCGCAAGGACATGCAGGTCGAGCTCATGGAGCTTCACCGCAAGATCGGCCTGACGACGATCCTCGTCACGCACGACCAGGACGAGGCGCTCAGCCTCGCGGACTTCGTCGTGCTCATGCGGGCGGGCCGGATCGAGCAGGCGGGGCCGCCGCGCGAGATCTACGCGCGGCCCGCGACGGCCTTCGCGGCGAGGTTCCTCGGCGCGGCCAACCTCGTCCCCGTCGTGGTGCGCGGCGACTTGGCCGAGGTCGAGGGCGCGGGGCACGTGCCGGTGGAGGCGGCCCAGGACGGGCCGCGCCAGCTGGTGCTGCGCCAGGAGGACCTCGCGCTCCGCGACGCGACGCGCGCGGGCGAGGCCTCGCTTCCGGCGCGCGTGGTCGCGATCGCGTTCCATGGGCCGGGGCTGCGCGTGGTCGTCGAGGCCGGGCCGCACAGGCTCGACGTGCTCGCGCCCCCGGATCTCGCGCTTCGCCCAGGCGACGCGGCGCTGCTCTGCTGGCAGCCGGGCAAGGCGCTGCTGCTCTGAACCCCGCGCGCTTGCGGCGGCTTCGCGGGGGCGTCTAAGTTCCGCCTTGCCGCCCGGAGCGAGCTTCCGGGGGCGAGCGGCGCGTCGATGGCGCCGCGCCATCGAAAAGAGCTCCGCCATGCCGCTCGACGACGCATCCATCCCCGACACGATCGTGGCCGAGTACGAGCGCGACGGCGCGGTCGCGCTGCGCGGCGTCATCCCGATGCACTGGATCGAGCTGCTGCGCGAGGGCGTCGAGCAGAACATGCGCGAGCCGGGCCCCTTCGCGAAGCGCTACACGCCGGACGGCAAGCCTGGCCTTTTCTTCGGCGACTACTGCAACTGGCGCCGCATCCCCGGCTATCGCGAGTTCCTGGTCGACGGGCCCGTGGGCGCGCTCGCCGCGCGGCTGATGCGCTCGCGGCGCGTCAACCTCTTCCACGAGCACGTGCTGGTGAAGGAGCCGGGGACCGCCGAGCCGACGCCCTGGCACCACGACCAGCCCTACTGGAGCGTCGATGGCCGCCAGGTCATGAGCTTCTGGATCCCGCTCGATCCCGTCGGCCGCGAGACCTGCGTCGAGTACGTCGCCGGTTCGCACCTGAGCGGGATCTGGTATTCGCCCACGCGCTTCGCCGACGCCAAGGCGCATCCCGCGAAGGACCCGAATTTCCGCGCCGTGCCCGACATCGACGCCGACCGCGACGCCTATCGCCTGCTCGGCTGGGACGTCCAGCCCGGCGACTGCATCGCCTTCCACGCGCTGACGCTTCATGGCGCGCCCGGCAACCGGGGCAGCCATCGCCGCCGCGCCTTCGCCGCGCGCGTCACGGGCGACGACGCGGTCTTCGTGCTGCGCGACGGCTTCATGTCGCCGCCGCCGCCCGCCGACGCGCCGCCCTCCGGAACGCCGATGGCCGGGCCTGCCTTCCCCGGGATCTGGCCGCGTCCGGCCGCCTGACGACATTCGCCCGGTCCCCCGGCCGGGTGCCACCCAAGCAACAGGACAGGAGAGGACCATGACGAAACGCAGGAACTTCCTTCGCAGCGCCGCCACCACGGCCGCGGCCGCGGGCGCCGTCGCGGCGAGCAACTTCCCGGCCCCGGCGATCAGCCAGGGCCGCATGGAATGGCGCATGGTGACGTCCTGGCCGATGAACCTGCCCGGGCCCGGCGTCTCCGCGAACCGCATCGCCGAGCGCATCGGCACGCTCTCCAACGGCCGCCTGACCGTGAAGGTCTTCGGCGCGGGCCAGCTCGTCCCGGCGCTGGGCGTCTTCGACGCCGTCTCGCAGGGCACGGCCGAGATCTACCACGCGGTGCCGTCCTACTGGCTGTCGAAGTCCCGCGGCATCGGTTTCTTCGGCTCCTTCCCCTTCGGCATGGTCGCGCAGGAGCTGCAGGCCTGGCTGAACTTCGGCGGCGGCGGCGCGCTCTACGACGAGATGTACGCGCGCTTCGGCATCAAGCCCTTCATGTGCGGCGACAGCGGCCCGCAATGGATGGGCTGGTTCCGCAAGGAGATCAACTCGGTCGACGACTTCCGCGGCCTGCGCTTCCGCACGGCGGGCCTCGGCAGCGAGATGTTCCGCCGCGCCGGCGCCTCGGTCGTCACGCTGCCCGGCGGCGAGATCTTCGCCGCGCTGCGCGCCGGCACGATCGACGCCGCGGAGTTCATCGGGCCCTGGAACGACGCCGCGCTCGGCTTCCACCAGGTCGCCAAGAACTACTACTACCCGGGCGTCCAGGAGCCGTCCTCGGCGGAGGAGATCGGCGTCAACAAGGCGAAGTTCGACGCGCTGCCCGCCGACCTAAGGCAGGTCGTCCAGTTCGCGGCGCAGTCCTCCTACATGGAGGCGCTGACCGAGTACGACCAGAAGCACCCAGCCGCCGTGGCCGAGCTCGTGAGCAAGCACGGCGTCACAATCCGCGAGGCGCCGCGCGACCTGCTCATCGCCTTCGGCAACGCGGCGGGCGAGGTGCTCGCCGAGATCCGTGGCGACTCCGACGCGCTGGTGAAGAAGATCGCGGAATCCTACGTGGCCTTCCGCAACCTGCAGGCCGAGTACACGAACCAGGCCTATAACGGCGTGATGAACGCGCGGCGCCTGCCGATCAAGTGGGGCTGAGCGCGGGCGGGATCGACGACGCGGGGACGTCATGGAACGACACGGCGTCCTCGCGGCGATCGCGCGCGGCTGCGACTGGATCAACGAGCAGGTCGGCCGGCGGCTGATGTGGCTGGCCGCACTGCTGGTCCTCGTCCAGTTCGCGGTCGTCGTGCTGCGCTACCTCTTCGGCACCAGCTTCATCGCGATGCAGGAGAGCGTGATCTACATCCACGCCACGCTCTTCATGCTGACGATCGGCTACACGTTCCTGCATGACGGGCATGTGCGCGTCGACGTCTTCTACGCGGGCTTCGGGCCGCGCGGCCGCGCCCTCGTCGACCTCGCCGGCACGCTGGTCGGGGTGATCCCGTTCTGCGCGCTGGTGCTCTGGTTCTCCTGGGGCTTCGTCGGCGCGTCCTGGAGGATGCGCGAGGGCCCGATGTTCGTGGGCGGGCTGCCCTTCGTCTACCTGCTCAAGACCACGATCCCGCTCCTCGCCGGGCTGCTGCTGCTGCAGGGCGTCTCGATCGCCATCAAGTCGGCGCTCGTGCTCGCCGGCCGCGAACTGCGCGTCTTTGAGGCCGGGCACAGCGGCGGCGAGGCCCCGACATGAGCGGCCTCGGCGGGCTGCTCGACCTCCTGATGTTCGCGACGCTGTGCTTCGCGATCCTCACCGGCTTCCCGGTCGTCTTCATCCTCACTGGCTGCGCGCTGGTCTTCGGCGGCCTCGGCTGGGCGACGGGCGCGCTGACGCCAGAGCTGCTCGGCGCGCTGCCGCCGCGCATCTACGGCACGATGACGAGCGAGGTGCTGATCGCGATCCCGCTCTTCGTGTTCATGGGCATCATGCTCGAGCGCTCGAAGATCGCGGAGGAACTGCTCGACGCGATGGGCCGCGTCTTCGGCGCGATGCCCGGCGGCCTCGCGATCTCCGTGTCGATCGGCGGCGCGCTGCTCGCCGCCTCCACCGGCATCGTCGGGGCGACGGTCGTCACGATGGGGCTGATGGCGCTGCCGAGCATGCTGCGCCGCGGCTACGACCCGGCCTTCGCCTGCGGCACGATCTGCGCCGCGGGGACGCTGGGCCAGATCATCCCGCCCTCGACCGTGATGGTGATCCTCGGCGAGGTGCTGTCGGCGGCGTACCAGCAGGCGCAGTTCGCGCAGGGCAAGTTCTCGGTCGAGACGGTCAGCGTCGGCGAGCTCTTCGCCGGCTCGATGGTCCCGGGCCTGCTGCTCGTCGGCCTCTACATCGCCTACCAGGCGGTCTTCGCGGCGGCGCTGCCGCATCGCGCGCCGCCGATCCCGCTCGCCGAGCGCAACGACCGCCCGGTGAGCCTCGGCGAGGTCGGCCGCGCGCTGGTGCCGCCGATCGTGCTGATCGTCGCGGTCCTCGGCTCGATCATCGGCGGCGTCGCGACGCCGACCGAGGCGGCCTCGGTCGGCGCGGTCGGCGCGACGCTGCTGGCCAGCCTGCGCATGCCGGGCGTGGCGCGCTGGCCGGCCTATGTCGCGGCGGCCTCGATCCTGGGCCTGGTGGTGCTGGCGACCCAGTTCGACATGCGCCTCGGCCGCGCCAACGCTCCGCTCGGCGACCGCGCCGCCATGATGGTCGCGGCGCCTCTGGCGCTGGCGCTCGCGGCGAGCGTGCTGGCGGCCTTCCTGTCGATTTGGCGGCGTGGCGTGCTCGACGGCGTGATGCGCGCGACGACCAGCATCACGGCCATGATCTTCGCGACGCTGATTGGCGCGACGCTCTTCGCGCTCGTCTTCCGCGGCCTCGGCGGCGACGACATGGTCCACGAGTTCCTGAAGATGCTGCCCGGCGGCAAGTACGGCGCGCTGCTCGCCATCATGGGCGTGATCTTCCTGATGGGCTTCTTCCTCGACTTCGTCGAGATCACGATCATCGTCATACCGATCGTCGGGCCGATCATCCTCGCCATGGGCGTCGACCCGGTCTGGTTCGGCGTGATGATCGCCGTGAACCTGCAGACCTCGTTCCTCACGCCGCCCTTCGGCTTCTCGCTCTTCTACCTGCGCGGCGTGGCGCCGGCGAGCGTGACCACGCTCGACATCTACCGCGGCATCGTGCCGTTCGTGGTCCTGCAACTGCTCGGGCTCGCGGCGGTGTTGGCGTTCCCGTCGCTCGCGACCTGGCTGCCGGCGAAGCTGTTCAAGTAGGCCCGGCCGGGCCGCTCAGCGCTTCTCGCCGCGCGAGGCGAACTGGCTGGCGGCGAGCAGCGCCACCGACAGCGCCACCAGCAGCGTCGAGATCGCCGCGATGGTCGGGTCGATCTCGTCGCGCAGCGCGTTGAACATCCGCTTGGTCATCGTCGCGTAGTCGCCGCCGGCGACGAAGAGCGAGATCGTCACCTCGTCGAGCGAGGTGATGAAGGCAAGCAGCGCCGCGGTCACCACGGGCACCTTGATCTGCGGCAGCGTCACCGTGAGGAAGGCGCGCGGCCGGCTGGCGCCGAGGCTGCGCGCGACCATCTCCTGGTTCATGTCGTAGGACTTCAGGCCCGAGGCGACGGTGATGACCACCAGCGGGATCGCCATCGTGGAATGCGCCAGCACGATCCCCGCCATCGTGTTGTTGAGGCCGAGCTGCGCGTAGAGGAGGAAGGTGCCGATCGCGACCAGGATCGCCGGCACGATCAGCGGCATCATGAAGAATGCGTAGAGCACGCGCGGCGCGCGCCCGGACATCGTGTGCAGCGAATAGGCCGCGAGCGTGCCGAGCGCGGTCGAGACGATCGTCGTCAGGACGGCCGCCGCGAAGGAGATCCAGGTCGCCTGCCGCCACTCGCGCGAGCCGAAATAGGCCTCGTACCAGCGCGTGGAATAGGCGGGCGGCGGGAACTGCAGGAAGCGCGTGTCCGAGAAGCTGAGCGGCACGACGATCAGGCTCGGCAGGACGAGGAAGAAGAGCACCAGGCCGCCGAGCGCGTAGAGCCAGAGGCGCCGGCCATGCGTGATCTGCGTCTCGGTCGCCGGGCGGTCGAGCATCAGCGCCCCCCGAGGATCCGGTTGAAGCCGATCACGCGGCCAACCGCCCAGAAGATGGCGAGCGCCATCGCGAGCAGCACCACGCCGAGCGCCGAGGCCGCGCCCCAGTCCGAGTGGTAGGTGACGTTGCGCTCGATCTGCATCGACCAGGTCATCACGCGGCCGCCGCCGAGCAGCGCCGGCGTGACGTAGAAGCCGAGGCAGAGGATGAAGACGATGATGATCCCTGCAGCGAGCCCGGGCAGCGAGAGCGGCACGTAGACGTGGCGGAAGGCCTGGCTCGGCGTCGCGCCCAGGTTCGCCGCGGCGCGCACGTAGTCGCGGTCGATGGCGCGCATCGTGGCGTAGAGCGGCAGGACCATGAAGGGCAGCATGATGTGCACCATGCCGATGGTCGTGCCCGTGAAGTTGTGGACGAGGCGCAGCGGCAGGTCGATCAGCCCCGCGTCCGCCAGCCATGTGTTCACGAGGCCGCGCCGCTGCAGAAGCACGAGCCACGCGTAGCAGCGCACGAGTAGCGAGGTCCAGACGGGGAAGAGCACGAAGAGCAGGAGGATCGCCGCCGCGCGCTGGCGCGCCTGCGCGATCATGTAGGCGAGCGGATAGCCGAGCAGCGCGCAGATCGCGGTCACCAGGAAGGTGAGCTCGAAGGTGGTCTGCAGCGAATAGGCGTAGCTGGGGTGCAGCAGGCGCGCGTAGTGCTCGAGCGTGTAGGAATCGCCCTTGCGGACCGAGAGCCAGAACAGCCATGCGATCGGCGCCAGCGCGACGACCCCGATCAGGAGCAGCCCGGGCGCGGCGAGGGCGCCGAGGACGAGCCGCTCGCGCCGCGCGTCGGCGCGCAGCTCCGCGGCGTTCGGGCCCTGCGCCGCCGCGGCCGTCATGCGCCGTCGGGGACGAGGATGGTGTCGGCCGGCGCGAGGGCGAGGGCGACCTCGCCGCCGATGCCGGGCAGCGACGGCGCCGAGGCGCTCGCCGCCTGGCGCGCCGCGATGCGCGCGCCGCCGGGCAGCTCGACGTAGAAGAGCGTGCTCTCGCCCTGGTAGACGAGCTCGGCCACGCGGCCGCGCAGCACGTTGAGGCCGGCGCCATCCTCGCCCGGCGCGAGCACGCGCAGCTTCTCCGGCCGCAGCACGAGGAGGGGCGACGCCATGGCCGGCGCTGCGCCCGCGAGCGCGAGCCGCGCGCCGGCGGCCCAGGCCTCGCCGCCGCGCAGCTCGACCGGCAGGAAGCTCGACTCGCCGATGAATTCCGCGATGAAGCGGCTGCCGGGGCGCTCGTAGATCTCGCGCGGCCCGCCGACCTGGCGGAAGCGGCCCTTGTCGATCACCGCCACGCGGTCCGACATGGTCAGCGCCTCGCGCTGGTCGTGCGTCACGTAGACGGTCGTCATGCCGAGGCGGCGATGCAGGCGCCGCACCTCGATCTGCATCTCCTCGCGCAGCTTCTTGTCGAGCGCGGAGAGCGGCTCGTCCATCAGCAGGATGCGCGGCTCGAAGATGATGGCGCGGGCGAGCGCGACGCGCTGGCGCTGGCCGCCGGAGAGCTGGTCCACCTGGCGGCCGCCGAGGCCCGCGAGCTGCACCATGTCCAGGGCCCGGCGCACGCGCGCCTCGATCTCCGAGCGTCCGAGGCCGCGCAGGCGCAGCGGGTAGCCGAGGTTGCCCGCGACGTCCATGTGCGGGAAGAGCGCGTAGTTCTGGAACACCATGCCGACGCCGCGGCGGTGCGGCGGGGCCAGCGTCACGTCGTCGTCGCCGAAGCGGATGCGCCCGCAATCCGGGCGCTGGAACCCGGCAAGCACCATGAGCAGCGTCGTCTTGCCCGAGCCCGAGGGGCCGAGCAGCGTCAGGAACTCGCCGCTCGCGACGTCGAGGCTGACGTCGTCCAGCGCCCTGAACGCGCCATAGGACTTTCCGACGCCCGAGATCGAGATCGGAAGGCTGCTGCCGCGTTCCGCGCCAGCTGCGTCGCCCATGGCCATTCCCCGTGCTCCCGATGCGAAGCGACCGCCCCGGCGGAACGCGCCGGGGCGGTCGTCCCTGACTGCGTCAGCGCTGCAGGAACGCGTCGAAGCGCTTCACCATCTCGTCGTTGTTCTTCACCCACCAGTCGACGTCGAGGGCGAAGCCCTTGCCGACGTTCTGCGGCGAGTTGGGGAGCCCCGCGGCCATCTCCGGCGTGATGATGCCGGTGTCGTAGCCCTTGGTGTTGGCCGGCGCGTAGTTGATGTGCTTGGAGATCGAGGCCTGCGCGTCGGGGCGCATCATGATCGCCAGCGCCTTCATGGCGAGGTCCTTGTTGGGCGCGCCCTTCGGCATCATCCACGCGTCGGAGACGAGCATCTGCTGGTCGAAGGTGATGGCGAGCGGGCCGCCGCGGCCCTCCTTCTCGGCCATCGCGGCCTGGATGCGGCCATTCCACGCGCCGACCATCTCGACCTCGCCGTCCTGCAGCACCTGCACCGATTGCGCGCCCGAGGCCCACCACACGACCACGTGCGGCTTCAGGCTCTCCAGCTTGCGGAAGGCGCGGTCGACGTCGAGCGGGTAGAGCTTGTCCATCGGCACGCCGTCCGCGATCAGCGCCGCCTCGAGGCTGTAGATCGGATGCCGGCGCATCGACCTGCCGCCCGGGAAGTCCTTGACGTTCCAGAACGCGTCCCATCCCCTGGGCTGCTTGTCGCCGAAGGGCTTCTTGCGCCAGCCGATCGCGACCGAATAGACGATCTGCGACATGCAGTGGTCGGACTTGAGCTCCCTCGGCACGCCGGGATCGGCGACGATGGCGGGGTCGAGCTTCTCGAGCCGGCCTTCCTTCTCGAGCAGCGCGCAGGTGTAGTAGCCCTGCGTCGTCAGGTCCCAGGTCGGCCTTCCGGAGGCGACCTGCGCGCGCACGTCGGCGATGCCCTGGGTCGTCTCCTCCTTGATCGTGATGCCGAGCTCCTTCTCGACGAGGTTGAACCACGCCTCGCGCTGCGCCTTCTGGAAGGCGCCACCCCACGACGAGATGGTGATTGACCTCTGCTGCGCATCGGCGGGCGCGCCGAGCGCTATGGCCGCGCAGGCAGCCGCAAGTATCGTCCAGGAACGCGTCTTCATCGTCGAGCCTCCCCCGTGAAAGCGCTCGGCCCCGCGGGGGCCGATGCATGCTCGCTACTGGAGCCCGTCCGGGCGAAACTAGTCAAGGATCGCGGGCAGGGGAGGGACCGGCATGGCGCTTCATTTCGAGCGCGCGGAATTCGACGCGCGGGTGGCGGCTGCGCGCGCGGCGCTGCGCCGCGAGGGGCTGGCGGCGATCCTGCTCTTCGCGCAGGAGAGCCACTTCTACCTCACGGGCTTCGACACCAGCGGCTTCGTCTTCTTCCAGTGCGCGGTGCTGGGCGCCGACGAGGGTCCGGTGACGCTGCTCACGCGCCGGCCCGACCTCGAGCAGGCGCGGCGCACCTCGACGATCGAGGACATCAGGCTCTGGTACGACGCCGAGGGCGCGGATCCCTCGCGCGAGCTGCTCGCCATCCTCGAGGAGCGCGGGCTGCGCGGTGCGCGCGTCGGCATCGAGCTGCGGAGCTTCGGCCTCACCGCCGACAAGTACGAGCTCGTGCGCCGCAGGCTCGAGGGATGGTGCGAGCTCGTCGACGCCTCGGCCATCGTCCGCGAGCTCAGGCTGGTCAAGTCGCCGGCGGAGCTCGCCCATGTCCGGCGCGCCGCCGCGCTGGCGGACGACGCGCTCGAGGCGATGCTCGCCGCCTCGCGCCCCGGTGCCTTCGAGGGCGACATCGCGGCGGCGGGCTCGGTGCCGATCCTCGCCGGCGGCGGCGATCCGCCGCCCTCCGGGCCGGTGCTCGGCTCAGGCGACCGCGCGCTGCTGGTGCGCAGCGCGACGGGCTTCCGCCACCTCGACCCGGTCGACCAGCTGACGATGGAGTTCGCCGCCAGCTACCGCCACTACTGCGCCTGCCTGATGCGCACCATCGCCATCGGCCGCGCGGACGAGCGCCAGCGCCGCATGTTCGAGGTGACGCGCGACGCGCTGCGGGCGATGACGGAGGCCGCGCGCCCGGGCCTGCCGCTCGGCGGGATCGACGAGGCGCATCGACGGGTCTACGACGCCGCGGGCTTCGGCGCGTCGCGCATGTCCGCCTGCGGCTATTCGCTGGGCGCGCTCTACCGCCCGACCTGGATGGACGTGCCGCCGATGATCTACGCCGGCAACCCGATGCCGATCCGGCCGGGCATGGTGCTGTTCCTGCACGCCATCCTGGTCGACGCGCCCGCCAACCTCGCGATGTCGCTCGGCCACACCGTGGCGATCGGCGAGGATGGCGCCGAGGTGCTGAGCCGCATCGAGCCCGAATACGTCGTCAGGACCTGAGGCGACGCGCGGCCGCGCTCACACCGCGCGGCCCGCGAGCATCCCCTCGTAGACCGCCTCCTCGGCGCTGCGCGGCGACAGGCAGTCGCCTGCGAGGTGTATCTCCACGCCGAGGCCCTCGAGCTCGCGCTCGAGCGACGTGGCCGGCGCCTGCCCGGCGGCGACGACGACCGTGTCGACCTCCTCGCAGGCGATGCCCTCGCCGGTGACGATATGGGCGAGCAGCGCGCTGTCGGCGTCGACGCCGTGCAGCCGCGCATAGGGGATCACCTCGACGCCGAGCCGGTGCAGTTTCCCGGCCCAGTGGTCGCGGTGGTACATCTGCAGGTGCTGGCCTGCGTGGGTGCCGTTCACGGCGAGCCGGACCTTGTGGCCGTTGCGCGCGAGCAGCTCGGCGACGCCCATGCCGATCCAGTCGCAGCGCCAGTCCGCGACCAGCACGCGCGCGCCGGGATTGGCCTCCGCGCGCAGCACGCTCCACGCATCGACGACATGGCCGTCCTCGCGGCCCTCGATCTCCGGCTCGAAGGGCACGCCGCCCGTCGCCACGACGACGGCGTCGGGCGCGAGCGCGCGGACGAGCTCCGCGTCGACGCGGGTGCGCAGCCGAAGCTCGACGCCGGCGCGCGCGATCTCGCCCTCCAGGTTGGTGGCGAGCCCGCCGAACTCGGCGCGCTCGGGCAGGCGCTGGGCCAGCAGCACCTGGCCGCCGAGCCGCGGGCCGGCCTCGCAGAGGACCACCTCGTGGCCGCGCTCCGCCGCCGCGACAGCGGCCTTCATGCCGGCGGGCCCGCCGCCGGCGACCAGCACGCGCCGGCGCCGCGGTGCGGGCGGAGCCTTGCCCAGCCTGAGCTCGCGCCCGGTCGCCGGGTTCTGGATGCAGGAGACCGGGTAGCCCTGGTGGAAATGCCCGATGCAGCCCTGGTTGCAGCCGATGCAGGCGCGGATCTCGTCGAGCCTCCCGGCGCGCGCCTTGGCCGGCATGTCCGGGTCGGAGATCAGCGCGCGCGTCATGCCGCAGACATCCGCCTGGCCCGACGCGATGATGCGCTCGGCCAGCTGCGGCTGGTTGATGCGGCCCGCGACGAAGACCGGCAGGCCGGTCGCGGCGCGGATCGCGCCCGCCTTCGGCGCGACATAGCCATGCGCGACCTCCATCGGCGGCACGACATGGATCGAGCCGCCGAGCCCGGCCATCGAGCCGATGGTCACGTTCGCGTAGTCGACCAGCCCGCGCGCGGCGAGGCTCCTGCAGACCTCCAGCACCTCGTCGCGCGGCAGCCCGTCAGCCTCGACCTCCTCGGCCGAGATGCGGATGCCGAGCGCGCGACGCTCGCCGATGGCGCGGCGGACCTGCTCGAGCGCCTCGACGAGGAAGCGCATGCGGTTCTCGCGGCTGCCGCCATAGGCGTCCGTGCGCCGGTTGGACACGGGGTTCAGGAACTGCGCGACCAGCAGGCCGAGGCTCGCGATTACCTCGATGCCGTCATAGCCGGCCGCGGCCAGGCGCCGCGCGGCCTGGCCATAGGCCTCGACGATCTCGTGGATCAGCGCCACCGGCATCTCGCGCGGCATCGTGTGGAAGCGGTTGTCGGGCACCGACGACGGCGCGTAGGCGACGCTGCGCAGGCCGCCCTGCACGCGCCGCGACAGGCGCCCCGAATGGGAGAGCTGGCCAAAGATGCGCGTGCCATGCGCATGCACGGCGTCGACGACCGCGCGGAAGGCGGGGATCGCCTCGTCGCCCAGGATCACGATCTCCGGGGAGTCGGTGAGCCCCGTGGCATGGAAGCGCGCCGCCTCGGTGACGATCAGGCCCGCGCCGCCGCGCGCGCGCGCCTCGTGGTAGGCGACGAACTCGGGCGTCGGCAGGCCGCCGCGCGCGAGGTAGGTCTGGTGCCCGGTCGACATGATGCGGTTCGGGATCTCGACGTCGCGCAGCCTGAGCGGCGAGAAGAGATGGGCAAGCGTGCTCATGCGCGCGTCCTCCGCGTCCCGCCGCCGGTCATCGCCCGCCGCTCACCGTCACGACGGTCCCCGTGACGTAGCTCGCCTCGTCGGAGAGCAGCCAGGCCACGGCGTTGGCGCATTCCATCGCGGTGCCCGGGCGCTTCATCGGCACGACGCCGGCGGCGGAGGCGGCGCGGTTCGGGTCGCCGCTCGCGGCGTGGATCTCCGTGTCGATGATGCCCGGCCGCACCGCGTTGACGCGGATGCCGTCGGCCGCGACCTCGCGCCCGAGGCCGGTCGTGAAGGAATCGATCGCGCCCTTGCTGGCCGCGTAGTCGACATAGAGCCCGGGGCCGCCGAGCACCGCGGCCGCGCTCGACAGGTTGACGATCGCGCCGCCCCTGCCGCCGCGCCGGGTGCTCATCCGCCGCACCGCCTCGCGCGCGCAGAGCAGCGTGCCGACGACGTTGACGTCCAGCATCCGCCTCCAGCGCGCGGTCTCCATGTCCTCGAGGCGCGACTGCATGTCGACGATGCCGGCGTTGTTCACGAGCCCGCCGAGCGGGCCCCACTCGGCGTCGATGCGCGCGAACATCGCCAGCGTCGCGGCCTCGTCGCCCACGTCGGCGCGCAGCACGAGGGCGCGGCGGCCCTGCGCGCGCACGGCCTCGGCGACGCGCGTGGCGGATGCCTCGTCGCGCGCGAAGTTGACCGCGACGTCCCAGCCCTGCGCGGCGAGCTTCGTCGCGCAGGCGGCGCCGATGCCGCGGCTGGCGCCGGTCACGAGTACGGTGCGTCGGAAATCCATGGACAGCCCCCCGGCTCGACAAGGTCACCGGGATTAGCGCCCGCGCGCGCCGCCGGCGCAAGCCGCATGGCGCGCCCGCGCGGGTGCTATGCGCCGCCGAGGTCGAGCGCGCCCTGGCGTGGCGGGGCGGCGCGGGCGCGGCGGCGTCGCGCGCCCGCGGAGCCGGTCGACGGAAGGCCCGCGCGGCGGCTGCCATGGAGCTCCTGGATCGCGTCGGCCGCGTCGCGGAACGCGCGGCCCTTGCGCACGCCGTAGATGCGCGCGCGCGCCTCGGCCGCGGCGGCGACATGGTCGACCATCGGGACGGGGTAGGTCTCGCCGAGGGCGATCCCCGCGGCGGCGAGGACCTCCGGCGGCGCGCGCCATGGCTCGTGCAGCAACCCGGCCGGCAGCGCGGCGAGTTCCGGGACCCAGCGCCGGATGAACGCGCCATCGGGATCCTGGTCGCGCGACTGCTTCACGGGGTTGTAGATGCGCGCGGTGTTGGTGCCGGT
This sequence comes from Alphaproteobacteria bacterium, assembly GCA_016869915.1. Classification (GTDB taxonomy): domain Bacteria; phylum Pseudomonadota; class Alphaproteobacteria; order CACIAM-22H2; family CACIAM-22H2; genus CAIOSQ01. Next base: position 10,060 of record VGDA01000005.1, on the reverse strand, counting down.
GGTCCCGGACTGCATCTGCACCTGCGGGTAGTGGATGCCCGGCTCGAAGTCCGTGAACATCCGCGCGAGGCGCCGCGCGGGCAGGCGCCAGTCCTCCCAGAGGTGATAGCTCGAGAACGCCATCGCCATCGCGCGCATGCGGAAGTTCAGCCATCCCGTCGCGGCGAGCGAGCGCATGCAGGCGTCGACGAAGGGAAGGCCGGTGCGTCCCGTCGCCCAGGCCTCGACGCGCGCTTCATGCGCGGGGCCGGCCGGGCGCAGGCCGCGGCAGGCGGGGTGCAGCGCCTCGCGCTCGATGCCCGGCTCGTCCTCGAGCTTCTGGATGAAGTGGCAATGCCAGTGCAGCCGCGAGCGGAACGACGCGATCGACGCGGCGAAGGCGTCGTCGCCCCCCGCGCGGTGGCGCGCGCCCGCGCGCAGCGCCGCGCGGTTGGCCTCGCGCATCGAGATGCAGCCGAGCGCGAGATGCGCGGAGACGCGCGAGCAGGACGCCGCGCCCGTCCCCGGCCCGGACATGTCGCGGCGATAGGTCCTGCCGCGCGCGTCGAGGAAGGAGCGCAGCAGCTCGATCGCCTCCGCGCGCCCGCCCGCCTGGCGAGCGGGGCAGGGATCCGGCGCGATGCCGAGCGCGGCCGCGTCCGGCCTGTCCGCGCCCGGCAGGTCCGCGGCGCGCAGCCCGGCCGGCGCGGGGACCGGCTCGGCCTCCATCATCGCGTCCCAGCGTCGCGCCCAGCCGTCGCGCGAGCGCCGTGCGCGCCAGGCGCCGTGCTGCATGTACTCGACGAAGGGGATGCCCTCGCGCCGCGCCCAGGCGCGAACGGCGCGGTCGCGGTCATAGGTCCAGTGCAGGCCCGTCTCCTCGTGCGCGCGCAGCGTCGCGATGCCGTGCGCGCGATGGATCCGTGCGAGCACGTCGACCGCCTCGCCGACGCGCAGGACGAGGCGCGCGCCGGCCCGACCCAGCGCGGCGTCGAGGTCGTCGAGGCATTCGCCGAGGAAGGCGAAGTGCCGGCCCGACATCTCCGGCAGCGCCCACAGCCCGGGCTCGAGGATGTAGAGCGGCAGCACGGGCAGGCCGCCCGCCGCCGCCGCGGCGAGCGGGGCGTGGTCGTGGATGCGCAGGTCGCGCTTGAACCAGACGACGTCGATCATGGCCCGTAACCAGATAGGGCGGGCCGCGCGATCGTCAGCGCTGGCGGGTCCAGAACACCATGGGGTGCGGCGCCTCGGCCTTCGCGCCGATGTCGCGCCAGTCGAAGCTGGCGCGCAGCTCCGGGCGGCGGGAATAGCCGCGGCGGGTCCAGAACGCGTCGAGCGGCACGTGGCCGGGTGGGCGCATCGGGTGGTCGCCCGGCCGCTCGACGGCGCAGAAGGTCGTGCGCCGGTAGCCGAGCGCGGCGGCGCGCGCCTCGCGGGCGTGGAAGAACGCGACGCCGATGCCGCGGCCGCGATGCGCGGCCTCCAGCACCGACTCCCCGAAATAGTACCAGTCGCGCGGATCCAGGCCCGCGTCGCGGAAGGGGCGCTGCATCTCGGGCTCGGCCTTCGCCAGCGGCAGGGCGGTGGAGGCCCCGACGACCCTGCGGCCGACGCGCGCGACGACGATCGTCGCGTCCTCCACGCCGGCGTACTTGGCGAGGTAGCGCCGCTCGTAGGCGAGGTCGCCGTCGTAGAGATAGGGCCAGTCGCGGAACACCTCGACGCGCAGCCGCGCGAGCTCCGGCACGACGGCGCGGATCGCGCCGCCGGACAGGACCTCGATCGCGGCCGCCGGCGCGGTCACTTCCCGACCTGGCGCAGCCAGTCCTTCAGGTTGTAGTGGTTCGAGATGCGCGCGATGCGCCCGTCCCTGACCTCGAAGAAGGCCCCGACGCGCAGCCTGTAGCGCTGGCCCTTCGCGGCGAGGAAGTCGCCGTCGGTCCTGAGATACCTGCCGTCGAGGCGGAACTCCGCCGCCGCGCGGCTGCCGTCGGCGTTGGTCATGACGACGAGGTCGCTGACGCGCTCGCGGTAGCATTCGTTCATGTGCGCGAGGAAGCGCGCGAAGCGCGCCTTGCCCTTCTCGCTGCCGCCCTGGCTGATCTCGTGCACGACGCCGGGCGCGAGCAGGTCGAGGAAGCCCTCGACGTCCTGCGCGTTGAAGCGGTCATAGTAGGCCTTCACCAGCCTGCGCGTGGTCGCTGCCGTCATGGTCCTCGTCACCTTCCGTTGAAGCCGGGCTTGCGCTTGGCGAGGAAGGCATCGACCCCCTCGCGGAAATCCTCGCTGGCGATGCAGGCATAGGCCTGCGCCTCGGCCTCGGCGCCGATCGCGCGCCGGCGCGACCATTCCCTCACCAGGCGCTTGTGCGCGCGCGCGGCGAGCGGCCCGCCCGCGGCGATGCGCTCGACCGTGGCCGCGACCTCCGCCGCGAGCGCGTCGTCGGGCACGACGCGGGTCACGAGTCCCCTGGCGAGCGCCTCGGCGGCGTCGCAGAGCCGCGCCTCCAGCAGAATCGAGAGCGCGACGTCGACGCCGACGAGGTCGACCAGCGCCGGGACCTCGGCGGGCGGCGCGGCCATGGCGAGGCGCGCCACCGGGATGCCGAAGCGCGCGGAGGCGGCGGCGATGCGCAGGTCGCAGGCGGCGGCGATCTGCAGCCCGCCGCCGACGCAGGCGCCGTTGATCGCCGCGACCACGGGATGCGGGCAGTCCTCGATCGCGCGCGTGGCCCGCGCCACGACCTCGTCGTAGGCGCGCGCCTCGTCGGGCGTGCGGCGCACGCGCCGGAACTCCTCGATGTCGCCGCCCGCGGCGAAGGCCTCGCCGGCGCCCGTCACGACGACCGCGCGCAGCGTCGCGTCGGCGGCGGCCTCCTCCATCGCGTCGCCGAGCCGGCGCCATTCGCCGAGCCCCAGTGCGTTGCGCCGCCCGGGGCGGTTGATGGTCAGGTCGAGGCGCGGCCCGTGCCGCGCGACGAGGAGCGTGTCGGTCATCGGGGCAAGGAGTACACGAGCGCGGCGGCGTCGCGGAAGCGTGGCGGCCTCAGCGCGCGCGGGGACGCTCGCGCATGGCGAGCCCGGCGAGCAGGGCGAGGACGAAGAGCGGCGGCAGGATGGCGAGCGCGCCGGCGAAGGCCTCGGGCGGGTACACGCGCGCGCCACCGACGACCTGGCCGGTCCAGCCGCGGTCGAGCAGCCAGCCGATCAGCGGCTGGAGCAGCGCGCCCGACCCGACCACGAAGGTGTTCACCACCGCCATCGCGACGGAGTTCGCGCCGGGGTGGTTCTGCTCGCGCGCCATCGCGAAGGCCAGCACCATGGCGGAGGCGCAGGCGCCATGGACCAGCAGGATCGGCACGAGCGCCCAGAGCGGCCAGCGCGGCCCGAGGACCACCGCCGCGAGCGCGAGCCCGGCGATCGTCGCGCAGGCGAGCATCGGCTCGCGCCGGCGACCCAGCCGGTCGGAGATCCAGCCCACCAGCGGCGCGCCGACGCCCCAGCCGGCGAAGATCAGCGAGGTCAGCGCCGCCGCGGTGGTGCGCGGCAGCTCGTAGGCGGTCGCGAAATAGGGCACCGCCCAGAGCCCGCCGAAGGCGAGCATCGGGCCGGTCATCGCGAAGCCGAAGACCGCGCAGGCCCAGGTCTCGCGCACCCGCAGCACGGCGCGCAGGCCATCGGCGAGCCCCGACTGGGGCGGCGCTGCGCCCGGCCGGTCGCGCAGCACCAGGTGGAGCGCCAGGCCGATCGCGGCGGCGAGCACGCCCATGGCGACGAGCGCGCCGCGCCATCCCAGCGTCGCGACCAGCGCGGCGAGCGGCGCCTGGCCGAAGATGGCGCCGACCATGCCCAGCAGTTGGACGACGCCCGCCAGCATGGCGAAGCGGGCGGGCGGCATCGTCTGCGCCGTCACGGTCAGCGCGCCGACGAAGGTGCAGGCGACGCCGGCGCCGATCAGCATCCGGCCCAGGTAAGCCATCTCGATCGCCTGCGCGGCGGCGAAGATCGCGGATCCCGCGGCCGCGGCCAGCATCGAGAAGGCCATCAGGCGGCGCACGCCGAAGCGGTCGAAGAGCATGCCGAGCGGCACCTGCAGCGCCGCGTAGGCGTAGAGGTAGAAGGCCGAGAGGTTGCCCAGCACGGTGGCGCCGACCCCGAAGCTGGCCATCAGGTCCTCCACCATCACCGAGGGGGAGACGCGCTGGAGGAAGGCGTAGAGGAAGGTGGAGGCCGCGAGCACCCAGGCCGCGAGCGCGGCGGGCGGGATCCGGTCCTGGGCGGTCTGGTTCATGCGCGCGGCCGGTATACAGCAAAGCGCCCTCCGGAACTGCGTCCTTGCGCGACCCTCCCCGTCTGCCGCTAACCTACGGTCGTGAGCCTGGCCAGGAAATGGCCCGGCCCCAGCCCGGGAGGAGACAGGACATGACCACGAGGAAAGAGAACCGCCGCGGAATCTCGCGCCGCGCCGCGCTGCGCGCAGGAGCCGGCTTGCTGGCCGCTCCCGCGATCATGAAGGTCGCGACCGCCCAGACCGGCGGCGCCTTCAACTGGAGGCGCTTCGCCGGCCAGAGCATCGAGGTGTCGCTGACCCTCGGGCCGCGCGCGACGAACCTGCGCACGCACGAGAAGGAGTTCACCGAGTTGACCGGGATCAGGGTCGGCTCCGAGGTAGTCCCCGAGCAGCAGCACCGCCAGCAGCAGGTGATCCAGTTCAACTCCGGGAACCCGCAATTCGACGTGACCACGGTGTCCTGGCACGTGCAGAAGCGGCTGTTCGGCAAGTCCAAGTGGCTCGTCGACATGAAGCCGCTTCTCGCCGATTCGCAGCTCACCGCGCCCGACTACGACTGGCCCGACTTCACTCCTGGTGGCGTGCGTTGGGCGACCCAGGCCGACGGTCGCATGGACACGCTGCCCAACAACATCGACCCATGGATGATCTACTACAACAAGGAGCTCTTCGCGGCTAAGGGCCTCGCGTTCCCGCGAACCTTCGAGGAGATCGTGATGGCGGCCGAGAAGCTCACCGACAAGTCGGCGGGCATCTATGGATGGGTGTCGCGCGGCCTGAAGAACGCGAATGTGCCGGTCTGGACGAGCTTCATGCTCGGGCACGACGTCGACCCGGTCGACCCGAAGACTGTGAAGCTGCAGACCACGACCGACGGCGCGATCGCCGCGGCCGAGCTCTACAAGAAGCTCAACCGCGAATACGCGCCTCCGGGCACGGTAGGCTTCAACTGGAACGAGGCGCAGACTTCCTTCAGCCAGGGCAGGATCGGCATGTGGATCGACGGCATCGGCTTCGCGCCGCCGCTCGAGGACCCGACCAAGTCGCGCATCGTCGGCAAGGTCGGCTACGCGGTCATGCCGCAGGGCCCGAAGGCGCGCCATTCCGCGACCTTCGGCGACGGCATCGGCGTTGCCGCCGGCAGCAAGAAGAAGGAGGCGGCGTATCTCTACTGCCAATGGGCGACGTCGAAGCTGATGTGCAACCGCCTGCTGCAGTCCGGTGGCGGCTCGCCCTGCCGCGCCTCGCCCTACAAGTCGCCCGAGGTGATCGCCGGCCTCAAGCTGCCGCGCGAGTGGCTGTCCTGCCTCGAGGCCTCCTCGGCGATCGGTCGTCCGGGCCTGCCCGAGATCGTGCCGGTCACCGAGTTCCGCGACGTCTTCGGCGTCGGCCTCACGAACACGATCGGCGGCGCCGACGCACGCGCGGAAATGCAGAAGGCCACCGACGCCTTCACGCCGGTTCTGGCGAAGTCCGAGGCCTGAACCGGATGTTCCCCGCCGTGGCCGTTCGCCGCGGCGGGGCTTCCGCTGGAGCACGCGCATGACGGCGCAACCCACGGCCATGGATCGCGGCTACGGCCGCAACTACCTGCCGTTCGCCTACCCAGCGCTGCTGATCACCGGGGCGGTGATCGTCTTCCCCTGGCTGTTCACGCTCTTCATGAGCGTGCACGAATGGAAGATCGGCTCGCCGCGCGCCTTCGTCGGCCTCAACAACTATTTCCGCCTGTTCGGCGACGAGCGCTTCGTCGAATCCATCGGCACGACGCTCTATTTCACGCTGCTGTCGGTCGTGCTTCCGGTGTTGCTGGGAACCGCTTGCGCGCTGGTCTTCAACGAGCGCTTCCCGCTGCGCGGGCTCTGCCGCGCGATCTTCATCCTTCCCATGATGGCGACGCCGGTGGCGGTGGCGCTGGTCTGGAAGATGATGTTTCACCCCCAGCTCGGGGTCCTGAATTACCTGCTCAGCCTGGTCGGGCTGCCGCCCGCGCTCTGGCACACCTCGCTGGACACCGTGATCCCGACGCTGGTGATGGTCGAGGTCTGGCACTGGACGCCGCTGGTCATGCTGATCGTGCTCGGCGGCCTCGCCGCCGCGCCGACGGAGCCCTACGAGTCGGCGCGGCTCGACGGCGCCAATCCCTGGCAGATGTTCCGCTACATCACCCTGCCGCTGATCATGCCCTTCGTCGTGCTGGCGGTTGTGATCCGCACCATCGACGCGCTCAAGGCCTTCGACACGATCTTCGTGATCTCGGAGGGCGGGCCCGGCACGGCGTCGGAGACGATCAACATCTACCTCTACCTGCAGGCCTTCGCGTTCTACAACATCGGCTACGCCTCGGCGATCGTGGTCGTGTTCTTCGTCCTGATCATCGTGCTGGCGATGGTGCTGCTATGGCTGCGGCAGAAGGCGAAATGGTCATGAGCGCGGCGTCTCCCGGGATCGCCTGGCACGCGAAGCGGGTGCTGTCGAAGCTCGCCTTCGGCTTCGCGGTCTTCGTGATCGTCTCGCCGGCCATCCTCGTGCTGCTGTGGATGCTGTCGCTCTCGCTGAAGAACGAGGTCGACAACATGGCCTACCCGCCGGTGTTCGTCCCCAGCCCGCCGACGCTGGCGAACTTCGAGGCGGTATTCGAGAACAGCAACCTGATGCGCTACCTCGTCAACAGCCTGCTGGTGACGGGCGGCGCGACGCTGGTGGCGATCCTCGTCGGCGTGCCGGCGGGCTACGGCATCGCCAAGGCCTCGGCGCATCGCACGGCGATCTGCATCCTGATCGCGCGCATCACGCCGGCGCTGAGCTACCTCATCCCGCTCTACATGATGTTCCAGATGCTGGGCCTGACCGGCAGCCTCTGGCCGATCTTCATCACCCACCTGGTGATCACGATCCCGATCTTCGTCTACGTGATGATCGGCTTCTTCGAGAGCCTGCCGCCGGACCTCGAGGAGGCGGCGCTGATCGACGGCTGCACGCTCTGGCAGGCCTTCCGCCACGTCGCGCTGCCGCTCGCGCGGCCGGGCATCGTGGTGGCGATGATCCTGTCGATCATCTTCAGCTGGAACAACTTCGTCTTCGGCGCGGTGCTGGGCGGCCGGCAGACGCGTACGCTGCCCGCGGCGGTCTACAACATGCTGACCTTCGAGCAGGTGGCCTGGGGCCCGCTCGCCGCCGCCGCGCTGCTTGTCACCGCGCCGGTCCTGATCCTGACGCTCTTCATCCAGAAGGAGATCGTCGGCGGCCTGACGGCAGGCGGCGTCAAGGGCGGCTGAGCGCCGCGGAGGCGTCACGAGCCCGTCATCGAAGCCGGCTGATCATCGCGGCCCCGCCCGGAGGCCGCCGCGATGACGCAGAACCCGCAGGACAAGCCGTATCCCGCCGACATCGAGGCGGAGATCGCGGAGACGATCGACGAGGAGCTCGAGCTCGAGCTCGATGACGACAGGTTGCGCCGGCTGCTCGAGCAGCCGGGCACGGACGCGGGCGGGATGGACCGGCTGCGGTACTTCTCCGAGCTGTTCCGCCTGCAATGCGAGCTCGTGCGGCTGCAGGACTGGGTCGTCCACGAGGGGCTCAAGCTGGTCGTGGTCTTCGAGGGCCGTGACGCGGCAGGCAAGGGAGGCGTGATCAAGCGGATCACGCAGCGGCTCAACCCGCGCACCTGCCGCGTCGCGGCGCTTCCAGCGCCCAGCGAGCGCGAACGCTCGCAATGGTACTTCCAGCGCTACGTCGCGCACCTGCCGGCGGCAGGCGAGATCGTCCTCTTCGACCGCAGCTGGTACAACCGCGCCGGCGTCGAGCGGGTCATGGGCTTCTGCACGGAAGCGGACGTCGAGGAGTTCTTCCGCACGGTGCCCGAGTTCGAGCGCATGCTGATCCGCTCCGGCATCGTGCTGGTGAAGTACTGGTTCTCCATCACCGATTCCGAGCAGCAGGACCGTTTCCGCATGCGCATCAAGGATCCGACGAAGCAGTGGAAGTTCAGCCCGATGGACCTGGAGTCCCGCCGGCGCTGGGAGCAGTACACCAAGGCCAAGGAAGCGATGTTCGCCCGGACGCACACGGCGGATGCCCCGTGGTGGGTGGTCGACGCGGTCGACAAGAAGCGGGCCCGCCTGAACTGCATCCACCACCTGCTTGGCCGCATCCCCTACGCGGAGGTGCAGCGGCCGGAGGTCACGATGCCGCCCCGGGTGCGCAATCCCGACTACCATCGCGGGCCGATCCCGCCGGAGATGTTCGTCCCGGCGGTCTACTGAGGCGCGCGCCGGGCTCAGCCAGGCGCGGCGACGTTGAGCGGCGGCGTGCGCGCGAACCAGCCGGGCATCGCCTCCTCGATGCGCGCGGCGACGGCGAGCAGAAGGTCCTCGCGCCCGAAATTGGCGTAGAGCATCGCGCCAACCGGCATGCCGTCGGAATCGAAGCCCGCGGGGATCGAGATGCCGGGCAGCCCCGCCTCGTTGCCGGGCATCGTGTAGCGGCAGGCGGAGCTGAGCCGCTCCATCCAGGCGCCGAGGTCCTCGTCGGCGAGGAGGCTGTAGGGCCCGTTCGCCCTCGGCACGCGCACGGCGAGGGTCGGGCAGAGCAGCAGGTCCCAGGACTCCATCAGCCTTCCGAAGCCGCGCGTGACGACGTTGTTGCAGGCCATCGCCTTGTAGAGGTCGAGCGTCGAGTAGCGCTGCGCGGCCTCGAAGTGGCGGCGCACCATCGGCGTCAGCGCCTCCAGCATCGCCGCGCCGTCCATGCCGCCGGTCTCCGCGATCGGCTGGTAGAGCACGCGCCCGCAGATCCACTGCGTGACGTAGCCGTGCCACATCGCCTCCCAGTCGCAGATCCGCGCGTCGTCGATCTCGGCCACCTCGTGGCGCATGCCCTCGAGCAGGCGCGCGACGCCGCGCACCCTGTCGGCGACCTCGGGGTCGCAGGCGCCGGGCCGGCCCCATGCGCCGGTCGACAGCGCGACGCGCAGCCGCCCCGTCGGCCGCGCCAGCGCGTCGACGTAGGATCCCGCGAAGCGCGCCATCGGGTAGAAGCTGCCGCCATTGGGCATGCGCGGCAGGTAGTCCATCGCCGCGGCGCTGTCGCGCACGCTGCGCGTGACCACGCCCTCGACCGCGATGCGCCAGGTGAACTCGTTGTGGGCGAGGGGCATGGCCATGCGGCCGCGCGAGGCCTTGAGCCCGACGAGGCCGCAGAACGACGCGGGGATGCGCGTCGAGCCACCGCCGTCGCTCGCCATCGAGATCGGCGTGACGCCCGCGGCGACCATCGCGGCGGACCCGCCCGAGGAACCGCCCGGCGTGCGCTCGGTGTTCCACGGGTTGCGCGTCACGTTGACGTGGCCGAGATAGCTCGTCGACGTGTCGAAGGTCATGCCGAACTCGGGCGTGGTCGAGCGGCCGAGCGGCACGAGCCCGGCGGCCAGGAAGTTCTCCACCAGCGGGTCGGTGTCCTTCGAGACGTTGCCCGCGAGCAGCCGCGAGCCGGATTCCTGCCTGCGCCCCTTCAGCCGCGAGCCGAGGTCCTTGAGGAAGACCGGCACGCCGTGCAGCCGCCCATCGCGGGCCGGCCGGTCGCGCGCGGGGTCCTCGACGACGTCCTGGAAGACCTCGAGCACGCCGGCCAGCCTGCCGTTCACGCGCTCGACGCCGCGCGCCGCCTGCGCGACGACCTCGGACGCCTGCAGATGCCCCGAGCGCACGAGCCCCGCGAGGCTCGTCGCGTCGTGGCGCATCCATTCCTCCCAGCCCATGGCCGGCGCGTTCGACGTCATGCGGTCCTCCCC